>JACCXW010000129.1 GCA_013696785.1 Geodermatophilaceae bacterium
GTCCCGACACTCGCTTTGACCCTCCCCCTGAACAGCGGGTATCGTTGCCCGTCGGTGCGCGGGAGCGCCGTAGTTCACCGTGCCCGCGACCGACGAGACATCGACCGGGCCACCGGCCGCCGCCGTCGTGCAGTGGGACGGCACCAGACAGCAACGACTGAGAAAAGGCGACTCTGTGCGCACGTACAGCCCCAAGCCCGGTGAGGTCACCCGGCATTGGCATGTGATCGATGCCACCGACGTGGTGCTGGGTCGGCTCGCCAGCCAGACGGCGATCCTGCTGCGCGGCAAGCATAAGCCGCAGTTCGCCCCGCATGTCGACACCGGCGACTTCGTGGTCGTCATCAACGCCGCGAAGGTGGCGCTGACCGGGAACAAGCGGGACGGCAAGATCGTCTACCGACACTCCGGCTACCCCGGCGGACTGTCGCAGCGCACCATCGGCGAGCTGCTGGATACCCGCCCCGAGCGCGTCATCGAGACCGCGGTCAAGGGGATGTTGCCGCACAACACGCTGGGCCGGAAGATGCTCACCAAACTCAAGGTGTACGCCGGACCGGAGCACCCGCACTTCGCCCAGCAGCCCTCGCCGTACGAGATCACCCAGGTCGCACAGAATGCGACAGCATCGAAGGCAGCGCAGTGACGCGGTCAACACGCTCGCGCACGGCGCGACGGAACCTCAGGAGAATCACAGCGTGAGTGTGACAACCGACCTTCCCGCGCAGCGCGCGGTCCAGACCGTCGGCCGACGTAAGCAGGCCATCGTGCGGGTCCGGTTGATGCCGGGTACCGGTCAGTTCAAGCTCAACGGGCGGACCATCGAGGACTACTTCCCCAACAAGGTGCACCAGCAGCTGATCCGGGAGCCGTTCGTCACGCTGGAGCGCACCGACCAGTTCGACGTCGTCGCCCTGTTGCACGGCGGCGGCATCAGCGGTCAAGCCGGCGCCCTGCGCCTCGGCATCGCCCGCGCGCTGATCGAGGTCCAGCCCGACGATCGCCCAGCGCTGAAGCGCGCTGGTTTCATGACCCGTGACCCGAGGGCCAAGGAGCGCAAGAAGTACGGCCTGAAGAAGGCCCGCAAGGCGCCCCAGTACTCCAAGCGCTAAGCGCCGGATGGCGCGCCTGTTCGGAACAGACGGCGTGCGTGGACTGGCCAACGGGGATCTGACCCCCGAACTGGCTCTCGCAGTCGCCGCCGCGGCCGCTCGCGCACTTGTCGAAACTGACGCCTCGCACCGACCGGTCGCCGTCGTCGCCCGTGATCCGCGGGCCAGTGGCGAGATGCTCGAGGCCGCGGTGGTGGCGGGGCTGACCAGCGCCGGCGCCGACGTTCTGCTGGCCGGCATCCTGCCGACGCCTGCACTCGCGTACCTCACCGCCGAAGCCGGTGCCGATGTCGGCATCATGCTGTCGGCCAGCCACAACCCCATGCCGGACAACGGGATCAAGCTCTTCGCTCGCGGTGGGCACAAACTCCCCGACATCGTCGAGGACCACATCGAGGCGACCGTCCGAGCCCCGTTCGCCCGCCCGACCGGCGTCTGGATCGGGCGCGTGCGTCAGCTGTCCGGGGGAGGGGATCGGTACGTCGAGCACCTGCTCGCCACGATCGACTCGCCGCTGGACGGGATCCGGTTGGTCGTTGACTGCGCCCACGGCGCGGCGTACCAGCTTGCACCTGAGGCCTACCGGCGGGCCGGGGCGCAGGTGACCGCCATCGGCGCGGAACCGGACGGGCTGAACATCAACGACGGGTGCGGATCCTCGCACCTTGCCCCGCTGATACGGACGGTGCTCGCCATCGGAGCGGACTTCGGCATTGCCCACGACGGCGACGCCGACCGCTGTCTGGCGGTGGACGGGAGCGGAAATGTCGTCGACGGCGACGCCATCCTGGCGATATGCGCGTTGGCGCTGCGCGACGGTGGCCGGTTGCGGGAGGACACCGTCGTGGCCACGGTGATGAGCAACCTCGGGCTGCATCACGCCATGCGGGCGAACGCGATCACGATCCACACCACGCCGGTCGGCGACCGCTACGTCCTGGAGCAGCTCAATCGGGAAGGCCTGTCCCTGGGTGGTGAACAGAGCGGGCACATGATCTTCCGGGAACACGCGACGACCGGCGACGGCTTGCTGACCGCGCTGCAGTTGATGGCAAGGGTGGCCGAGACAGGACGGACGCTGGGGGACCTGGCAGCTGTGGTGCACCGGCTGCCGCAGGTGCTCATCAACGTCAAGGTGACCGACAAGCTCGCCGTCGCCTCCTCGGACGAGGTCGCCGAGGCGGTGAACTGGGCACAGGACGAACTCGGCGACAATGGCCGGATCCTGCTACGACCCTCGGGCACTGAGCACCTCGTACGGGTGATGGTCGAGGCACCCACGCAGCAGCAGGCCGATGCGATCGCGACGAAGGTCGCCGAGATCGTCGCCGTCGCCTGAGGCGAGGCGAGCCGCTCACCCGACGGTGGCGTTCCCGACCGGCGCGGCGAAGCTGCGGCACCAGATCAGGATGGTCTGCACGCCGTCGACGTCGGTTCCGGGCGGTACGTCGTAGTTCTGGTCACCCTGGTTGCCTTGCAGCTCGCCCAGGAAAGTGCCGTCACCCGGGGCGCGCTGGTCGGCACCAGGCACCAGGTACACGACGTAGTCCGGGCCGTTCTCCACGTCCAGATCCTCGAATCGGACGAGCAGCTCGCCGTCTACGAGCTGGATGAGACGGGCCAACCCCGTGGTGTCGTAGTCGAGGGTCTGCAGCTGTCCGGAGCCCAGGTCGACCGGAGCGGGTGGGGGTGATGTAGCAGCTGGCGGTGGTGCGGATGTCGCGGGCGGTGGGACCGATGTCGCAGCGGGAGTGCTGGCGGCGGGGGTCGAGGAGGGCGGTGCCGACGACGCCGACGTCGAGCTGGTGGTCGCCGGGGGGAGGCCGACCGGCGCGGCGTCGACGATCGTCTCGTCGCGAAAAGCCGGCAGGAAACCCCAGACGATGGCGGCCACCACGGGGATCAGGGAGACGGCTCTGGCCAGGACGGGGCGATGGAACACCCGTCTGCCGACCAGGTTGATCCCGACGGAGACGGCGACCACGACAGCAAGGAACAGCCACGCCAACGGGTTCTTCGCCGACACGACGAGCGTCTCAGGGCTGGCGATGGCCAGCGCCACGAAGACGAGCGCTACAAGGACCGCCGGTCCCCAGCGCAGCCACGGAGACGCTGCCGAGGCCATCGTGCGAGCGTAAGTGATCATGGGCCGGCGACGGCTTACACGTCGGTTACGTCAGTGAGTGCCGGGTTTGGCACCGCTGGCCGTGCCGGGAAGCGTGGCTTCGGCCGCAGTCGCGGCCGAGGTGCTCGCGGCTACGGTCCCGTACGTGAACTCGCGGCTACCCTGTCTGGCATGTGCGGAATCGTCGGGTACGTCGGCCAGCAGCCCGCACTCGAGGTGGTGGTCGAGGGACTGCGGCGGATGGAGTACCGCGGGTACGACTCCGCTGGCGTCGCGATGCTCACGGTCGAGGGGCTGGCCACGGACAAGCGGGCCGGCAAGCTCGCGAACCTGGAGAAAGCCCTGGCGGAGGTGCCGTTGCCCCCGGCCACGACGGGTATCGGGCACACCCGCTGGGCCACCCACGGCGCTCCCAACGACATCAACGCCCACCCACATGTGAGTGCGGCCGGCGATGTGGCCGTCGTACACAACGGGATCATCGAGAACTTCGCCGAGTTGCGTGATGAACTCGAACGCAGCGGCACCGAGTTGATCTCTGAGACCGACACCGAGGTCGCCGCGCATCTGATCAGCCGGGCGTACGCCGCGCTGCCCGACCGACCCGGTCGGCTCGCCGAGGCGATGCGGGTCGTGTGCCGCCGACTCGAGGGCGCCTTCACCCTCGTCGCCGTCCATCGCGACCACGACGGCACCGTGGTAGGCGCTCGCCGTAACAGTCCGCTCGTGGCGGGTATCGCCGATGGTGAGTTCTTTCTCGCCAGCGACGTCGCGGCTTTCATCGCGCATACGAGAAGGGCACTGGAACTCGGCGAGGACCAGGTCGTCGAGCTCGACCGCGCGAACGGCATTACCGTCACCGACTTCGCGGGCGCGCCGGCGCAGGCGAAGGAGTACCACGTCGACTGGGACGTCAGCGCCGCGGAGAAGGGCGGCTATCCCTGGTTCATGCTGAAGGAGATCGCCGAGCAGCCTGCGGCTGTCGCTGACACGTTGCGCGGCCGGCTGAGCGCGGGTGGGGAGATCGTGCTGGACGAGGTCCGGCTGTCCGACGAGGACCTGCGCGACGTCGACAAGATCTTCATCATCGCCTGCGGCACGGCATACCACGCCGGGCTCGTCGCGAAGTACGCCATCGAGCACTGGACCCGGATCCCCTGTGAGGTGGAACTCGCCAGCGAGTTCCGGTACCGCGACCCGGTTCTCAACCGCTCGACGCTGGTGATCGCCATCAGCCAGTCCGGGGAGACGATGGACACGCTGCAGGCGCTGCGGCACGCGAAAGAGCAGCGCGCTCGCGTCCTGGCCATCTGCAACACGAACGGATCGACGATGCCGCGGGAGTCCGACGCCGTGCTCTACACCCGGGCCGGGCCGGAGATCGGTGTGGCATCGACGAAGTGCTTCCTCGCCCAGATCGCCGCTTGTTACCTCGTGGCGCTGTACCTGGCCCGGATCCGTGGCGCCATGTACGGCGACGAGGTGGCCGCGATCGTGACGCAGCTGCGCGGGATGCCCGCACTGATCGAGCAGACACTGGCCACGATGGACCCGGTCCGGGCGCTCGGCCGGGACCTCGCGACCGAGCCCACCGTCTTGTTCCTCGGCCGGCACGTCGGCTACCCGATCGCGCTGGAGGGGGCACTGAAGCTCAAGGAACTGGCCTACATCCACGCGGAGGGCTTTGCCGGCGGCGAGCTGAAGCACGGCCCCATCGCGTTGATTGACGAGGGAACGCCCGTCGTCGTGATCGTGCCCTCGCCGCTCGGGCGCAACGTCATGCACGGGAAGGTCGTCAACAACATCCAGGAGGTCCGGGCGCGTGGCGGCCGGATGATCGTCGTAGCCGAGGAGGGCGACGATGCGGTGGATGCCTTCGCCGACCACATCATCCGAATCCCGGTTGCGCCGACCCTGCTCGCGCCGGTGCTGACCACGGTGCCGCTGCAGGTGCTCGCCTGCGAGATCGCCGATGCCCGCGGCAACGACGTCGACCAGCCGCGCAACCTGGCCAAGTCCGTCACGGTGGAGTAGGCGTCGACGTGATCACCGCCGAGCCACTCGCCGCCGGCGAGGCGGCATGATTGTTGGCGTGGGGATCGACGTCGTACCCGTCGACCGATTCGCCACCGCTCTGGAGCGGACGCCCGGCCTGGCCGACCGCCTCTTCACCGCGGCCGAGCGGGTCACCGCGTCCGGGCACCCGCGCACGCCGGAGTCGCTTGCGGCCCGCTTCGCCGCCAAGGAGGCGCTCGCCAAGGCGCTTGGTGCGCCCGGCAACATGCACTGGCACGACGCCGAGGTACAGATCGTCGAACACGGCCAGCCGTTGCTCTCGATCGTCGGCACCGTGGCGGCCCGGGCCACGGCACTCGGCGTGGCGAGCCTGCATGTCTCACTGTCACACGACGGCGGCATCGCATCCGCCGTGGTCGTGGCAGAGTCGTGAAGAGCGTCTGGTCGGTTGCGCAGATACGGGCAGCCGAAGCGAAAGCCACTGCCAGTACCGGTTCGGACGCGCTCATGCAGCGGGCGGCGTACGGCCTGTCCATCCATTGTGGACACACGCTCGGCCGGGTGTACGGCGCCCGCGTGGTCATGTTGATCGGCGCCGGCAACAACGGGGGCGACGCCCTGTACGCCGGCGTACAGCTGCTGTCACGGGGCGCGGCAGTGCACGCCGTGCTGCTCTCACCCGACCGGGTCCACCGGGGTGGCGTCCTCGCCTTTGCCTGCGCCGGAGGGACTGTAGGCACAGCGGACGGTGCGGCGGATCGGCTCGCCCGCGCGGACCTCGTCGTGGACGGCATCGTGGGAATCGGGGGGAGCGGGCCGCTGCGAGCACCGGCCGATGCCCTTGTCGAACAGCTGCGCTGTCCGGTGGTCGCGGTGGACGTTCCCAGCGGCGTGGACGCCGATACCGGGCACGTGGCCGGGGCGGCCGTCTCGGCGACGAGGACGGTGACGTTCGGTGGGGTCAAGGCAGGGCTCGTCGTCGGTGCTGGCGTCGAGCACAGCGGACGAGTGGAACTGGTCGACATCGGGCTGGGCCCGTATCTCGACCATCCGCTGGTCTCGGTGCTGGAGGCAGCCGATGTCGCGGGACTGTTGCCGGTGCCGCGCCCAGGCGACGACAAGTACAGCCGCGGCGTCGTCGGTGTCGCCTCCGGCTCCGCGACGTACGAAGGCGCGGCAGTGCTCAGCGTCGGGGGCGCGCTGCGAGCCAAGGCCGGCATGGTCCGGTACGCCGGCAGCGCGACACACGCCGTCCGCGCCCGCTGGCCCGAGGCGGTGGTGACCGACGGGCGGCCGGCCGATGCCGGTCGCGTGCAGGCGTGGGTGATCGGCTCCGGGCTGGGCACCGACGACCATGCCCGCAGCCTGGTCGTAGAGGTGCTCGACACCGACGTGCCGGTTGTGGTGGACGCCGACGCGTTGACCCTCGTGGCGAAGGAAAAGCAGCTGGTCCGCAGCCGCATCGCGCCGACAGTCCTCACGCCGCACGACCGGGAGTTCGAGCGTCTCTTCGGGCCGGTCGGCGAGGACCGGCTGGGCGCCGCCCGGAGGGCGGCAGCTGACATCGGTGCCACCGTGCTGCTCAAGGGTCAGGCAACGATCGTGGCCGCGCCGGACGGTCGGGCGTTCGTCAATCCCACCGGAAGTGGCTGGTTGGCGACCGCGGGCACGGGGGATGTGCTGGCCGGGGTAGCCGGGGCGTTCCTCGCCGCGGGCGGCGACCCGGCGGCAGCGGCGGCCGCGGCGGCTTACGTCCATGGACTTGCCGGCGCCATCGCGGCGGGCGCCCGGGACCCGATGTCGACGGCGACCGGTGCGCCGATCATCGCGATAGATGTCGTGGACGCGCTGCCGGCCGCCACCCGTTCGATCAGGTCGAACGGCGGAGGCTGGCGCCTGTTCCACTTCTGGGACAAGAACGGCAGTGTCCACGCCTTCACGGTCTGAC
>JACCXW010000148.1 GCA_013696785.1 Geodermatophilaceae bacterium
TCCAGGTCGACGGTGCCGGACTTGAGCAGCTGCACCGGGCCGACCAGCGACTCATTGTTCTCCGAGAACGACGTCGAGGCCGGCGGCCCGAAGTAGGTCTGCGGAATGCCCGTACCGGTGGACGGTGTCGGCGGCGGCACCGGATCCTCCGCGAAGGACGGGCCGAGCCCTATGGCGAGGGACGTTGCGGTTCCGCCGGCGATGGCAGCGGCAAGCCAGCGGAATCGATAGCGACAGGGCTGTTCGGGCACTTTCGGTCTCCTTCTGCCGCCGGAGGGCGGCACTAATAGCCCGGGCCGTAGCCGGCCGGGAGCACCAATGAGCTGACGGACGGAGCTAACCCGGCGCGGGCGGTCCCAGCCGACCACCGCAAGGGTGTCGGACGGTCGAGGGCGCCCGCGACGGTCTCCCTCGCTGCGGCCGGGGACACGCGGCTTCTCCACGCACTGTCTCTCCTTTCCTAGAACCGGTCGTAGGGCCACGGTTGGCCGGCGTAGCGCTCCAGGCAGGGTCCGGTCGGCTGCACGGGAGCGCCGAAGACACCCGCTCCGATCCGCAACACGCGGGCGGCCCAGATCGCGGCGAACGGATCGTCGCGCAGGGCCGCCACCTGCTCGGGTCGATCCGTCCGGGCCACCGTCAACGCACCCGCGATCGAGACCGGGTCCGCAGTCAGCAGCGACACCGCGCACGGCCGCCCGTCGCGCAGTACCTGGCGGCGTGCGTGCACTACGGCCGGATCGTCCGCGATCGGTCTGGCCTCCGGTGGAGCCATTGCCAGCGACAAGACGCACGCCGGGCCGACCGGGTCGCGCAGCCGAGGGTCGGCCTGAAGAGCGTCTCGATGAGGCCGATCGTTGCCTTGCCACAGGGACAGCAGCCCCACCGGCTCGCCCTCGTCGTTCCGCACCGGTGTGACGTCGGCGTCCCCGGGGTCCTCGTCCAGCAGCGCCAGCCACAACGGCGTCACTGCGGCGCCTCCCAGTCCGGGCGCAGCGCGCGGGTGATGTCGCGGAAGTCGTGGCGCAGTTCGTCCGTGGTCGGCCTGCCCCAGTACCAGTAGCCGTTGTAGGCCGCATGCACGACCAGAGGCGGCGTCAGGACCAGGCAGACGGGCAGATACGGGTGGTGCACCGTGTCGGTGGTCTCGGAAAGTCCGAGCTCCTCGACGTACCGTCTCTTCTCGTCCGAAAGGAACGTCCACCTTGCGTCCAGTCCGGCCCGGAAGGCCGCCTGCACCGGCGGGGAGTCCACGCTGACGCTAACGAAGCGGGCGTATGCCACCTCCGCGTCGTCCTGCAGATCGAGCAGGCGCCTGAAGAACTGGCGTTCCTTCGGACACCACCAGCCTCGGAAGAAGTGCAGCAACGTGGGATCCCCACCCACCAGGTCTGAAAGCCTGCGCGGGTTCCCGAGGTGATCGGGCAACTCGAGATCCCGAACGTGGTCCCCTGGTGAGAAGACCGGCGACATCTTCACATAACCCGACGATCACGGCGATCTGAGGTCGAGGCAGGCGTCATGTGAATCTCTCGATGCTCGGGTCAGTCAGGCCGCGCGCCGGGGTCCGGAACGGCTAGGCGGAAACGACGCTATCGGCGTCATCGGACCTTCCGACAGGGCCGGTGTCCTTTCAGAATCGAGGACCAGTTGGGTTGTGAGAGGGAAACACGTGGCGACCGGTGGAAAGGATGCCGGCGATTTCAGCGGGTCCCGCCTGGTCCTCGAGGTCGTCGATCGGCACCGGCAACGCCAACGACCAGTTGGGCCGCTCGGCCACCCCCGGGAGGTTCGGTCGGCTGTGCTCGCCGACAGCGTCCTCCAAGGTGGCCACGATCAGCGTCGACGGTGCCTCCGCCAGCCGGCGGTAGGCGGCCGCCGTCGCCGCGTCCGGTGACGCATCCAGCGGCAGGGACCCCAGCCTGCCCCGCATCGCCTCGACCGCCGCATCACTCGGATCGACGCCGTAGCGGCGTTGCTCGTCGCGGTCAGCGCCAGTCCATAGGCCGGCGACGGTCGGGAGGTCGTGAGTGGTGACCGCACCCATGGACAGTTCCGGCCACTGCGCGGGGTCGCTCTCGGCGAACCACAGCAGCCGATACGCGAGCATCCGCCGTCGGGCCAGCTCCTCGCGGACGCCGGCTTCGACGACGCCCAGGTCCTCACCGATGATCAACGCATTGGCGCGGCAGCTCTCCAGCGCCAGGATGTCCAGCAGATCGTCGGCCGGATAGCGGACATACCCGCCGTCGGTAGGCCCGTGACCGGCGGGAATCCACCACAGCCGGAACAGGCCCATGACGTGGTCGATCCGCAGTCCGCCTGCGCCGGCGAGCGACGCGCGGATCGACTGCACGAACGGCGTGTAGCCGGCCTCCCGCAGCTTCCACGGCACGAACGGGGGCAGCGACCAGTCCTGGCCCTTGCCGTTCAGTGCGTCCGGCGGCGCACCGACGGAGACCCCCTCGGCCAGGAGGTCCTGCCACGACCACGCGTCCGCGCCGTCCGGGTCGAAGCCGATCGGGAGATCCTGGATGACGGTGAACCCGGCGGTCGCCGCTCGGAGTTGTCCGGCCAGCGCCCACTGCAGCCACGCGTAGAAGGCGACCTCGGGCTCGGCGTGGACGGCGAACTCCTGGACCGCGGGTCCGTCCGGGCGCCGCAGTCGCGCCGGCCACTCCCGCCACCGTGGCCCATGGATGTCGGCCAAGGCGCACCACGTCGCGAACTCCTGCAATGCCGCCCCCTGCTCGCGTCGCCAGCGGGCGAACTGCTCACCGCCGCCGCCGCTGTCGAACGCCGCTCGCAGCGCCGGGCGCTTGCGCCTCCACACCTCGTCACGGTCGATCTGGGGCAGGCCGTTCATCGCCACCGACGCAGCTACCGACGCAGCCGCTTCGGCCTGATCGAGCCGCTGGAACCCGGGCAGGTGCTCCGGCCGGAGGTACAGCGGGTTCGCGAACCGGCGGCTCGTCGGTGAGTACGGGCTCGGCTCCTGGGGCAGCGTCGGCGCCGCGGCGTGCAACGGGTTGACCATCAGAAAGCCGGCCCCCACGCTCTGGGCCCAGTCCCTGAGCATGCCGAGATCGGCCAGGTCGCCGAATCCCCAACTGCGGCGGGAACGAGCGGCATACAGCTGAACCGCCCACCCCCAGGCCCGCAGCCCGGCGGGCAGGTGGCACTGTCCAGGACTCAGGATCAGCTGTCGTGGCGGCCGGTCGGCGAGGTGCATTTCGTGATACCCGGCGGGCAGATCCGCGGGCAGCGTCGCGTCGACGGCCACCGACGTCCCGTCCTCCAGTACGACGTCGCACCGGCCGACCTGAACCGCCCTACCCACCCGCAGCACCAGCGGGCTGCGCTGCTCGTGATCCTGCGGCGGTCGGCCGAGGAGTTCACGCAACCGGCGAATGACGTCGCCCGAGATCGGCTGGGTACGGCCGTCACTGTCCACATAGGACTCATCGACCCCCAACTCATCGGTCATCACTTGATCCTGGCGAGCACCGGGATGCTGCACAGCAACAGCACGGCGGCGACGGCGAACGCAGCCGCGTAGCCGTTGGTCTCCTCCAGGGCGCCGAACTGCAGCGACCGGGTGGCTTGGATGGCCAGGCCCGCCAGCAGCGGACCGAGCAAGATTCCGAGGCCGCGGGACATGCCGAACAGGCTGGCGGCCGCGCCGTGCTGGCCCACGCCCGGCAGTAACCCCATGAGCAGCGAGAACGGCAACGTCACCAACACGACGGCGGCGAACGCGACCGGGACGACGGCGATCACGAACAGCTCGTCCGTCGTGAGCAATCCCGGAAGCAGCCCGATGGCGAAGGCCCAGGCGGCGACGAGCATCACGCGTTAGTGCCCGAGCCGGTCGGCGAGGG
>JACCXW010000159.1 GCA_013696785.1 Geodermatophilaceae bacterium
GGCCACGGTCGCGGCCGACCTGTCCCGCGGCTCGCCGACAGCCGGGCTGGCCGAATTCGTCGCCGAGCTCGACGAGCGCGCTGCGGCGCAGCATGCGCCCACTGTCCAGGGCGTCACGCTGGCCAGCCTGCACGCGGCCAAGGGACTCGAGTGGGACGCGGTCTTCCTGGTCGGGCTCGCCGACGGGACAGTGCCGCTGCAGCACGCGGTCACCGACGAGCAGATCGAAGAGGAACGACGGCTGCTGTACGTCGGCATCACCCGTGCCCGCGAGCACTTGCAGCTGTCCTGGGCAGCCTCCCGGACACCCAACGGACGGCGCAGCCGGCGAGCGAGCCGCTTCCTGCCCGAACCGGACGGGCCTAACGCCCGGCCGACCCGGCGACGCGCAGGTCGGTCCGCTCCGGTGTGCCGGATCTGCGGTGCGGCGTTGCAGCTGGCCTCCGAGCGGGCGCTCCGCCGGTGCCCGGACTGCCCGAGCGACTACGACGAGGAACTCTTCGACCGGCTTCGGACCTGGCGGGCCGAGCAGTCCGGCGAGCGCAAGGTTCCGGCCTACGTGGTCTTCAGCGACGCCACCCTGACCGCGATCGCACAGGCCCGGCCGAGCTCGGTGCCGCAGCTGCTCGCGGTCCCTGGCATCGGCCGGACGAAACTGGATCTGTACGGCGCTGATCTGCTCGCGCTCGTGCGCGGTCCGGGCGCCCCGGGTGAGCCGGAGACCCGGCCACCTGATCGACACCGAAACGTCACCCGGAAATAGATTGCGTAGCCACGCTAAGCGTCCTAGCCTGCCAAGAGTCGCGGGTTGCACCGTGACGCCCAAAGTCCGTCAGCCGCCCCTCCATCGGGTCGGCCACGCACGCGAGAGGAGACTCCAGTGATGACCACGAACACGATGAACACCCGGCCGGACATCGCCGTGGCCGCCGTCTCGCGTATTGGCGCGCCGGATGCCGTCCAGATGTTCCGGGAGAAGTCTGCCCTCGGCACGGCGGCGCGTACCCACGTCGTCAGCGGCTTCGGTGCAGATCTCCGGATCTCCCCGGCCGTCCTGGGCTTCCCACCTCGAGGTGTACCGGTCTGACCAGACCACGCACCGGCTCACCTCGAGGCCGCGGACTCCCTGCCCAGGGATCCGCGGCCTCTGTCATTTCCCCAGCCGCAACCCCCCGCCCCAGTCCAGCCCCGTCCAGGAACCACCCGGAAGCACCACCCCTGCATTGCCACCTGCATGAACCCGCCAGCACCACTCACAAGGAGGTGACCCCGGTGCTAGCCGCATCTCGTTCCGCATCCGTACTGGAGCTGACCAGCAGCCCAGTGCGTGCGGACCTGCCCTGCCGGGTCGAGGACCCCGAACTGTGGTTCGCCGAGAACCCGGCCGACCTGGAAACCGCCAAGACCCTGTGCGCCGACTGCCCGGTCCGGCTGACCTGCCTGGCCGACGCCCTGCAGCGACGCGAGCCCTGGGGTGTCTGGGGGGGCGAGATCTTCGACCACGGCGTCGTGATCGCTCGCAAGCGCCCCCGCGGCCGTCCCCGCAAGGAGGTTGCCGCATGACCCACCCGATGTACCGCCGCGACTGCAGTCACATGCTGCCGGTCGCAGACCCAGCCCAACACACACTTGTCAGGAGTTCCACCATGTTGCTACTCAATGAAGAACTTGCCCGTGCTCGAAGTCGACAGCTCCAGCGGGAGGCAGCCGAGTCAGTGCTGGCTCGCCGCGCCGTGGACGCTCGTCGGGAACAGCGCCGGTCCAACCAGGTGGCAGCTGCCCCCCGGCGTTGGTCCGTCAACCGTGCCCGGCTGGTCCGAAACGCAGCTCGATGACTGCCGCTCGAGGCGGCCCACCCCCGGTGGGCCGCCTCGAGCTATCTCACGGCATCACTCAGGGGACAGGGATCTTCTGGATCACCGAGTCGCCGAGGTCGTGCCCGACGGACCACCAGAAGCCCGCAGGGTCATACGCGACCCCCTTGAGATTGCTGTAGTCACCGGCGGCGACGTTGACGTAGCGGCGGCCGTTCCAGTACAGACTGAGCCGCTCGGCGAACGCACCGGTCGCCGTGATACCCACCGACCAGACCGCGTTACGCGCGATTCCGGCCACCGCCAGCAACTGCGTCGAGGTACCGACCTGCGGCACCGGCACCGGTGACCACGTACCCGCCGCGAGTCGGATGCTGATGCCGGCCGCGGTCTGCAGCGCGAAGTTGTTCGACGTCCCCACCGCCCAGACCCCGCTGCCCGGGACGAACGACAGGGACTGCAACGTGCTCGGTGTCGGCAACACGCCATCGCCGGGCGCCACCTGGATCTTCCAGCGGCCGACGGCCGAGCGCGACAGGACGAAGCCCGCGTCCGCTCCGCCGACGTCCCGGCACGTTCCGGCCATGAACGTCGAAGAACCGACCGCTGCGACGTCGTACAGCGTGGCCCGCGTCGTGCAACCGGGCACGGCCGGCACGGCGAGCAGGCTCCACGCCGCGCCGTCCCAGCGCATCGCAAGGGGGCGCGGCACGTTGCCGGCGCTGTCCTCGTAACCGCCGACGGCGATGGCTTCGGCCGGGCCGAGGTGTGCCACCGAATACAGGTAGCTGCCGTTCGACCCGGCCGGGTTCGGCGTGTCGACGATCGTCCAGTTGCTGCCGTCGTACCGGATCGCCATGGTGATGCCGGCTTGGCCGGGGTCGCGCGAATAGCCGACTGTCCACATGTCGGTGGGGGAGTGGGCGCCGATGCCGTAAAGGAAGTTCGTCGCGGGGGCGCCCTCCCGGTTGGGCAGGTTTGCTCGCGTGCAGACGCCCTGAACGCAGTGCTGCCCGTACGTGCGGAATTCGAACGCGCCACCCACGACGGCGAACGTGTATCCGACGGACCACATGTCGTCCGCGGCCGGTACGACGACGTCGTGCAGGTAGGTGTCGGCACCGCCGGGGCGCGGGTGCTCGACCTCGGTCCATGCGTTCGGAGTGTCGGCGTTCGGAGCGTCGGCGGTCGGGGGCGGCGCGGCCTGAGCCGGCCCCACACCGCCGACCAGACCGGCGACAGCCAGCACTCCGATCATGGCGAGCATTGGCAACCGACGGGACATCTCGAACCCTTTCCTCAAGTGTGCGCGATGGTAGCGACGGGCTGCGACAATCGGGCATGGTGTCCTGCTCGGTCTGTTCCAGCTCTGCGGACGAGCCGCCGCTGACCTGGACCAGTCAAGTCACCGAGCGCGGCCGGCAATGGCTGTGCGAGACCTGCACGCGGCAGAATCTGCGTTCCATCGAGGGCAAACTGGACGAGGCCTGGTGGTGACCCTGGCTCAATCGGTGAAGCCGGGCAGCCAGCGTTCGACCACGCTTCGGAACGGTCCTTCCGCGTCCAGCTGACAAAGGACGCCGATCGACCCGATCGTGACCCGGTGGATGAGCAGGTACGCCGGGGGCAGGTTGAGCTGGCGCCCCAGCTTGCTGGCCTCCGTTCGGGGGTCGGACAGCCGGGCCGCCTCCGTTCGCATCCACTGCCGGGTGAAGTGAAAGCGCGCCGCGGCAATCGGCTCCAGCATCGGCCGGAGGTAGGACAGCACTCCCGGCGCGTCGACGGTGACCGACGGCTTGATGAATCCGTCGCGGCGCAGGCCGGCCAGGACACCCTCGGCGTCGCCGGCCAGCGACTGCCGGCACAGCTGCCCGATCAAGCCCGGCAGGCCACCGGGTAGTCGCGCGACCGCACCGAAGTCGATGACCCCGAGCCGGTCGTCGTCGAGTAGCCGGAAGTTGCCGGGATGTGGGTCGGCGTGCATCATTCCGCTCCGGCTCGGGGCGGAGAAGTGCAGCGTGGACATCAGGAGTCCGGCCCGGTCACGTTGAGCCCGGGTGCCGGTCGCGATTATCCGGGACAACGGCGTACCGCCGATCCACTCCGAGATGATCACCTTGGGTGCGCTGGCGATGACACGGGGGACCAGGAAGTCGGGATCCTCGGCGTAGGCCGCGGCGAACCCGCGTTGCGCTTCGGCCTCCAAGGCGTAGTCGAGTTCCTCCACGACGCGTGCCTTGAGCTCGGCCAGCAGCGGCTTGATGTCCAGGCCGGGGACGAGGATCGAGAACATCCTGGCGAATCGGGACATCTGGTTCAGGTCGGCCATCAGGGCTGGCCCGGCGCCCGGGTACTGCACCTTCACGGCCACGGCCCGTCCGTCGGCCCAGGTGGCGCGGTGCACCTGCCCGATGCTCGCCGCCGCGGCCGGGTCGTCGTCGAAGTACTGGAAGCGCCGGCGCCAGCCGCCGCCGAGCTGCTCGGCCAGTACGGCATGGACGGTCGCCGTGGCCATCGGTGGGGCGGCTTCCTGCAGCTTGGTCAGGGCGGCCCGGTACGGCGCGGCGACATCCTCCGGAAAGGCCGCCTCGAAGACGCTCAACGCCTGGCCGAACTTCATCGCCCCGCCCTTGAGCTGGCCGAGGACGGTGAACAACTGCTCGGCGGTGCGTTGCTGCAGTTCGAGGCTGATTTCCTCCGCCGGCCGCCCGCCGAGGCGTTTCCCGAGCCCGATGGTGGCTCGACCGGCGACCCCCAGCGGAAGCGAGGCGAGCCTCGCGGTCCGGGACACCGCGCGCCGGGGGATGTCAGTCACCGGATCATCATCCCCTGCTCGTCCCCGCTACGGGCGGCACCCCGCTCTCTGGGCAACCCCTGGACAGCACAGCGAATCCTTGCGAGGTCACCCGGCCCGCGCCTGGCGCGCGGCTCCGCATCGGCAACGCGGGTGCGGTGGCCAGCTGCGACGGCGCAGCTTCCAGTCCGGCAACCGCAGCTCGAGGCAGGCATCGCGCACCCCACCAGGGACCTCACCGCCAACTCCGCCGGCGCCGTCCAGAAACGTCAGCACCGACAGCGCCGCGACGGCCGCCGTGAGCAGGGCCAACGGACCGTCGAGCGGGTCGGCCGCCCGACGGGCGCGACCCGTGAGCTGGGCCAGCATGGCCG
>JACCXW010000191.1 GCA_013696785.1 Geodermatophilaceae bacterium
ATACCCGGCACGGGTGACCCGCAGGGCTCGCGGCTGCTGGCCGGCCACCAGCCACCGCCGTCCCAGCATGGACTCGAGCAAGGCCGCGCCGACGGCACCGGCAAGGTGATGTCTTCGCTCGGACCAGTCGAGGCAGTGACGCGTGAGCGGCCGCCGGCCGTGGGCGAGCGCCGCTGCGTCGATGCCCATTTCGGCCAGTACCGCGCTGCCCCCGGGTGTCAATACCGGTTTGTGGTCGGTGACGGTCAGCAGATCTGAGGCTGCCATCGCGTCGTACAGGCGGACGGCAAGCATTCCGGCCAGGTGGTCGTAGCAGGATCGAGCGAAGGTCAAGGCGTCGGGCGCCGGCGATCTCGAGGCTCCGGTCACCGGGGCAGGAGCCGAGCCGCCCATCAGCTCGAGCAGCTCCGCGATGTCACTGTCCGCCAACCGGTAGTACCGGTGCCTGCCCTGCGCCTCGACGGTGAGCATCCCCGCGTCGAGCAGGGCTGACAGATGCTCGCTGGCCGTCGAGGGCGACACTCCGGCCCGGCGCGCCAGCTCGCCGCCCGTGTGCGCGCGGCCACCCATCAGGATGGTCAGCAGTTGGGCTCGGGTGTCATTGCCCACCAACCGGCCGAGCGTGGCCAGCTGACCGATCGTCATGTCGGCACTGTAGGCACGGGACGCTTCGGTGCGAGCCGAAACGTCGGTGTCTAGCGTGCCGGGTCATGGACGACGTGACTTTCCGCCTGGACAACCGGCCTGGTGCTCTGGCGGACATGGGTGCGGCGCTGGGAGCGGCCGGCGTGAGTATCGAGGGCGGGGGCATCTTCGTCGTCGGCGACGAGGCGATCGGCCACTTCCTGTTCGCAGACGGTGCTGTCGCCTGCGCTGCCCTGGAGGCTGCGGGTGTCCGTGTCTCGGCCCGCCGCGCTGTTCTGCTGCAGCGCCTGGACCAGGACCGGCCGGGCCAGCTCGGCAATGTCACCAGGCTGATGGCGGACGCGGGGGTCAACATCGAGGTCATGTACAGCGATCACGACAACCAGCTGGTGTTGGTCGTCGACGACTTCGCCGCCGGGAGTCGGGTCAGCGCTGCCTGGTCCGCCGGCACAGCCGGTGCCTGAGTCCCTGATCAGGTCCTGCGGCGACATCTGTTGTCCTGACTGAGACGAGGACGCGGACGCGGCCTTCTTCCGGCTCGTTCACGATCCGCGGCCGCTGCTCGACGCACTCCGGCAGCTCGGTGGGCTCACGCCTGCTCTCGAGCGAGCCGGGCGCTGAAGCCGAGCAGTGCGAGGCCGGTCCCGACGTCCATGGCCCGTCGCACCGGCCGCCGGGTGAGCACCCGCCTCGCGCGGTGCAGACCGGTCACGAGCAGCAGCAGGTAGGCCAGCCCCAGCAGGGCGTGGGTCAGAGCCAGCAGCATGATCTGCCAGAGCGCCGGGCTCGCCGGCAGGAACTGTGGGAGAACGGCCAGGTAGAAGACCAGCACCTTCGGATTGGTGATGTTGGACAGGAAGCCTTGTCGCCAGCCGTGGACCGCTGCCTTCCGCCCGCTCGCCATGTCGCTGTCGGTATCGGCTGCCCCGGCGTACCGGCCTCGCCATGCCGACCGAAGCGCCTGGACGCCCAGGAAAGCCAGGTAGGCCACGCCCGCCCACTTGATCGCCGTGAACACCGGCTGCGACGCGACGATGAGTGCCCCGAGGCCGACGACCGCCACGACTCCCTGCAGCGCGTTCGACGTGGCGACACCCGCGCTCGCCCACGCGCCGCCGCGTCGCCCCGACCTCAGCGCCGCCTTGGTGACGACGGCGAAGTCGGGGCCGGGTACCACGATGAGCACTGCCGCGAACGCGACGAATGATGCGTACCCGTGCCACCAGGTCACGCGGCAAGCGTAGTCAGAACGGCGTGGGCGAAACTCTGCCTGCTCACCCGTGGTGGTACTGATGGACGACCGCGTGGCCCAGGCCCCGGTCGATCATCACCCGGTTGACCGGAACCGTGAGCAGGAAGGCGTTGTCAACGATTTCCATGACCGTGATCGACACCGTGTCGGCGATCAACGCCACCCGGACAGCCGCACGGACGCTCAGACCCGCGGCAGGTCCGGCGGGATCCGCCGTCCAGCCCGTCCGATTGGTCTGACACCGTTCGGTGCCATCATGGCTTGCATTGGTGCCAGAGTGGTGCCATGATGGTGCCATGGAGCTTTCGCCGTACGTCGAGACGCTGCGCAATGACCTGGCGGTCGCAGCCGAGGCCGGCGGGACCGAGGCCCGAGCTCTGGCCGAGCGACTCACCGCGCCGCTGGAGTCAGCGCTGCGGCTGGTCCTGCTGGACGCGCTTTCCGCGGCCGCAGCCGAGATCACGCGAGATCTCGCGCCGGGTTCGGTAGATCTCCGCCTTCGTGGACGCGAGCCCAGCTTCGTCGTGACTCCCCCGCCCGCCGACCCCACTTTCGGGGAGCCGGAGGCAGCCACGGCCGATGTCTCGCAACGGGTCCCGCCGGACGGCGAGGACGGCACGATGGCGCGGATCAACCTCCGCCTGGCCGAAGACCTCAAGAGCAGGGTGGAAGATGCCGCGCGTCAGGCCGGGCTCTCGGTCAACGCCTGGCTCGTACGCTCGGCCGCGGCGGCATTGGCGACGGACGACCGCGGCGGTCGCTCCGGACGGCGCGCCCCGTGGGGCGGTGACCGGCACACCGGCTGGGTTCGCTGACCGAGCACTGACTCCATCAGCACATTCCACTTCCGTCCCGTCAGCGGGGCGACCGAACCAACGTCGTACGGAGGGTTCACCATGCCTACGTTCAGCACCCCCGAGCCGATTGCAGCCACGATCGAGCTTGTCGTCGGCGACGCCCGGGTAACCCTGACCGATCGCCCCGACACGGTTGTGGACGTCCGCCCCAGCGACGTATCCCACGAGCCGGACGTGCGCGCCGCGGCACAGACCCGCGTCGAGTACGACGCCGGCAGGCTGCTGATCAAAGCGGCGAAGCAGCGCGGCCTCGGCCTCCTCGGCAAGGTCGGATCGGTGGACGTGACGATCGAACTGCCGGCCGGCTCGCAGCTGCACGGTGAGGCGTCGAGTGCAGCGTTCCGTTGCGTGGGTCGCCTAGGCGAGTGCCGGATCAACACCTCGACCGGGGACATCACGGTCGACCACGCGGGTGTGCTGGACCTGTACACCGGTGCCGGCGCGATCGTCGTGACCCGCGGCGTGGGCCACGCCGAGATCCGCACCGGGTCCGGAAATGTACGCCTGCGCGAGATCGACGGCAGCGCCGTGATCAAGAACTCCAACGGGGACAACTGGATCGGGGAGATCTCCGGCAACCTCCGGGTGAACACAGCCAACGGCGACATCAGCGTCGACCACGCGCAGGCCGATGTCACCGCCCACACCGCCAACGGCGACGTGCGAATCGGCGACGTCGTGTGCGGCTCGGCTTCGCTCAAGAGCGGCTGCGGTGAGATCGAGATCAGCATCCGCTCCGGCACCGCCGCCCGACTGGACGTACACACGACCTTCGGCCGGGTGCACAACCACATGGACACCGCCGACCGGCCCGAGTCCACCGACAAGACGATGGACGTACGCGCGCACACCGGGTACGGCGACATCGTGATCCGCCGGTCATGAATTCAGAACGCCCCCCTCGAAAGGAGCGGAGATGACAGCGACGGTCCCCAGCCGGGTCGCGATTTCGGCAACAGGACTGCGGAAGTCCTACGGCGACAAGGTCGTGCTCGACGGCATCGACCTCAGCATTGCCGAAGGAACGGTGTTCTCACTGCTCGGCCCCAACGGGGCCGGCAAGACCACCATGGTGCAGATCCTGTCCACTTTGATCGCCGCCGATGCCGGCGAGGTGTACGTCGCCGGGCACGACCTGGCCAAGGATCCCGCCGCGATACGTGCCTCGATAGGTGTCACCGGCCAGTTCTCCGCCTTGGACGACCTCCTCACCGGCGAGGAGAACTTGATCCTGATGGCCGACCTGTACCACCTGGGCCGGGTCGAAGGTCGGCGGGTCGGCGACTTGATCCAACGGTTCGACCTGGTCGAGGCAGCCCGGAAGCCGGCCTCGACGTACTCAGGCGGCATGAGGCGCCGGCTCGATCTCGCCATGACTCTTGTCGGCAGCCCGCGCATCATCTTCCTCGACGAGCCGACCGCCGGCCTCGATCCGCGAAGCCGTCGCACCATGTGGCAGATCATCCGCGACCTCGTCGGCTCCGGGGTCACGATCTTCCTGACCACGCAGTACCTCGAGGAGGCCGACCAGCTCGCGGATCGGATCGCCGTCCTCGACAAGGGGCGGCTGGTGGCCGAAGGCACCGCCGCCGAGCTCAAGCGCCGCATTCCGGGCGGTCACATCCGACTGCAGTTCGCCGACGGGACGGGGCTTGAATCGGCCGCCCGCGCGCTCACCGGGTCCACCCGGGACGACACCGCGCTAACCCTGCAGGTTCCCAGCGACGGCGGGGTCCAATCCCTGCGCACGCTGCTCGATCGGCTCGAGCGCGAGTCGATAACCGTCGACGAACTGTCGGTCCACACGCCCGACCTGGACGACGTATTCCTGGCTCTCACCGGCCGGACCGACAAGGAACGGAGCGTGCGATGACTGCCATGCCCACCGCGGTACGCGACTCGGCAACGATGTTGCGGCGCAGTCTCCGTCACATCGTGCGCTACCCGTCCATGACGCTGATTCTCGTCGGGATGCCGATCGTCTTCTTGCTGCTGTTCGTCTATGTCTTCGGCGGGACGCTCGGCGCCGGGCTCGGTGGATCCTCCGGCGGCCGGGCCGAGTACGCCAACTACCTCACCCCGGGGATCCTCCTGATCACCGCCGTCGGCGCGGCCCAGGGCACGGCCATTTCGGTCGCCATGGACATGACCTCGGGAATCATCGCCCGATTCCGCACGATGGCCATCACCCGAGCAGCCGTGCTGACGGGCCACGTCCTCGGCACCATGATCCAGACCCTGTTCAGCCTCGTAGTCGTCATCGGCGTCGCGCTCGCCGTCGGCTTCCGACCCAACGCCGGACTGATCGAGTGGATCGGCGCGATTGCCCTCCTCGCTCTGACTACCCTTGCCCTCACGTGGCTGTCGGTCGCGCTCGGACTGGTCAGCAAGAGCGTTGAGACTGCAAGCAACTCCCCCATGATTTTGGTCCTGCTGCCGTTCCTCAGCAGCGGCTTCGTCCCCACCGACTCGCTGCCGCTCGGTCTGCGCTGGTTCGCCGACTATCAGCCCTTCACCCCGATCATCGAGACGCTGCGGGGTCTGTTGCTCGGCGGGCCGATCGGCAACAGCGCGATCATTGCCGTCGGCTGGTGCATCGGCATCGCAGCGCTCGCGTACCTCTGGGCGAAGCGGCTGTTCAATCGTCGCGCGTCACACTGACCTTCGGAGGGGTCACCTTGCCCGCCGCCGACACAGCGCAGTTCCGCACTGGCAGGGCGTTAGCTCGTAGG
>JACCXW010000196.1 GCA_013696785.1 Geodermatophilaceae bacterium
GGGTGGCAGATCCTCGCCGTACGCCGCCTGCAGGTACGCCGCTGCCATCCGCCACGGTGCCCGGATCGCCGCCGCGCCACCGGGTAGCGCCACCGGCGCGAGATGCGCGAGCCGGCGGCAGTCCGCCAGGTCGGCGAGCAGGATCTCCCCGCCCCACAGCGTCCCGTCGCAGCCGTAGCCGGTCCCGTCGTAGGCCACGCCGATGACGGGGCCGAGTTCGCCGTTGTCGGCGAGGCACGAGGCGATGTGGGCGTGGTGATGCTGTACGCCGACCAGCTCGACCCCCGGCAGCTCCCCGTCGCCCAACTGCAGGGCGTGCTTCGTGGACAGATATTCGGGATGCAGGTCGTAGGCGACGACCTCCGGCACGATGTCGAAGAGCATCCCGAAGTGCGCGATCCCGTCCAGGAACGAGCGCATCGTCTCGTAGTTCTCCAGGTCGCCGATGTGGTGCGACACGAACGCCTGCCGGCCGCGGGCAAGACAGAATGTGTTCTTCAGCTCCGCGCCGACGGCGAGTACGGCACGGCTGCAGTCCAGCGGCAGCGTGATCGGTTCGGGTGCGTAGCCACGGGAGCGCCGTACCGGCTGCGGACGACCACGGACCACCCGGACCACGGAGTCGTCGGTCCGCATCCTGATCGGCCGGTCGTGGCACATAAAGGCGTCGGCGATCCCGGCCAACCGGGTACGCGCGTCGTCGTCGAGATAGGCGATCGGCTCGTCGGAGACGTTGCCGCTGGTCAACACGATCGGTCCGTCCACGGCCTGAGCGAGCAGCTGGTGCAGCGGTGTGTACGGAAGCAGTACGCCGACATGGTCGTTGCCCGGTGCCAGCGCCGCTGCCACCAGCACGTCCGGGTGGCGGGGGAGCAGCACGATCGGGCGGCGGTGCCCGGTGAGCAGCGCCGCGGCAGCCGGGTCGATGTCACACCAGAGCCGCGCGGCCGCGAGCGAGGGCATCAGGACCGCGAACGGCTTGTCCTCGCGGTGCTTGCGCGACCGCAGGGTCGCAACCGCATCCTCGGAGCCGGCATCCACGGCCAGGTGGTATCCGCCGAGTCCCTTGACGGCGACGACGGACCCCGACCTGAGCAGGTCAGCGGTCGCCTCGACCGGATCCCCCGGCAGGTCGGCGCCGGTGGCGTCGACCAGTCGCAGCGTCGGGCCGCAGGCAGGGCAGCACAACGGCTGGGCGTGGAAGCGGCGATCCGCCGGGTCGCCGTACTCCCGCCGGCACTCCGCACACATCGGGAAGCCGGCCATCGTCGTGGCCGGTCGGTCATAGGGCACGCCGGTGACGATCGTGAACCGCGGCCCGCAGTTCGTGCAATTCGTAAAGGGATACCGGTACCGTCGGTCATCGGGGTCGGCCATCTCCGCGAGGCAGTCCGCGCACGTCGCGGTGTCCGGTGAGATGAGCGTGCGGCGGGGCCCGTCGGCCTGACTCAGCTCGATCTCGAAGCCGGCGACCCCCGTGCCGGGAATCGGCTCGAAGCGAAGCGCGTCGATCCGGGCCAGCGCGGGAGCGCGGGAACGCAGCGCATCGGTGAACGCGGTCAACGTCGCCGGTTGCGCCTCGGCCTCGATCACCACCCCGGCTGCGGTGTTGCGCACGAACCCGGATACCGCCAACTCACCGGCGAGGGTGTAGACGAAGGGCCGGAAACCGACGCCCTGGACGATCCCTTCGACATGGATGCGGACGCGGACCATCTATCCCAGCGCCAGTTGGGTCAACTCCCACAAGACGTTGTACGTCGTGGTCTGCGCCTCCTGGATGCGGTGCACCGAGGCAGAGGGTACGACGAAGAGGTGGTCGATCGTGTCGGCCTCGGCCATCCGCCCGCCCTCGTAGCCGGCGAATCCAACAGTCAGCATGCCGCGCCGGTTGGCCTGCTCGAACCCGGCGAGCACATTGGCCGAGCCGCCGCTGGTCGACAGCCCGACGGCGATGTCCTGTGCGGTCCCTTGGGCGGCGAGTTGCCGGGCGAAGACGACCTCGAACCCGATGTCGTTGGACAACGCCGTGAGTACGGCGACATCGTTCGTCAGGCTCAGCGCCGGCAGCGCCCGACCGTCGGTCGCGGGATTGAGGAACAGCTGGGCGACGGCCTGCGCGTCGCTGCTGCTGCCACCGTTGCCGAAGGTGAACAGCCGCCCGCCCGCGGCGAACCGGTCGGCCATTTCCTGCGCGCACGCGATCAGCCCGTCGGCGAAATGTCCGGCCAGCTGTTGGCGAAGCTCGACGATCTCGTGCGCCTTGTCGGCAGTGGACGCGGCAACTGCCTTCAACACCGGCTCGACGTCACTCCGATCGGCGTACAGGAAGGGGTACAGCGCCTCCATGCTCACGTGCGCACCTGCTCGCTCACGGTAGTACGACCGCGATGGCTTCCTTGGCGTGCACGAGGACGGTGTCCCCGACGGCGGCCGTGACCAGGGCGATGCTGACGTGCTCCATGCTCTGACCGGTGTCGACGAGTGCGATGTCGTCGTCGAGGAGTTCCACGATGCGGACCGGGATCGCCTGATCGGAGCACGTGATGCAGACGTCGCCGTAACACTCGGGGATGTCGGGCCGGGTCATGTGCGGACCACCTCCGGGCCGAGCAGGCCGGGTTGTTCGAGGAACACATGGACGAGTTCCCACAGCACGTGATAGACGGTGACGTGCACCTCTTTTACTATCCGCGGGTCGCTGCTGCGGGCCTGGATCACGTGCGCGACTCCCGGGCTGGCAGCGATGTCAGGTCCCCCGCCCACGGTGCCGTCACCGAGCAGCGCGACCGTGAGCAGCCCCAGCGCCTCGGCGGCAGCAAGACCGGCCGCGACGTTCTCGCACCGACCGGAGGCGGAGATGCCTAGAGCGATGTCCTGCGGGCGGGCCAGCAGCCGCACCTGGGCGGCGAAGGTGTCGGCGAAGCCGCCGGCCGCCGCCAGACCGCTGAAGAACGCCGCGTCGTTGGTAAGGGACAAGGCGGGCAGGGCCCGTTTGCCAACGATCACCGGGTGGATGAACTCCACGGCAAGGTGCGCCGCGTCGGTGGCGGCCCCGCCGTTGCCGAACACGAGCAACCGGCCACCGCCGTGGAAGCGCACCGCCAT
>JACCXW010000235.1 GCA_013696785.1 Geodermatophilaceae bacterium
ACGTTGGACAGGTGGTGGCGCAGCCGCGACGGTGGATCCTCGGTCCAGGCATGCTCGGTGAGGAACCGGGCCACCCGCCGGGACAGTGAGTACTTGTCCTCGTCGAAGTGGGCCATGCCCGGCGACGTGTCGAAGCCGGAGCCCAGCGCGGTCGTCACCCGCACCGGCATGATGTAGTGGATGTCGTCGGTCAGGAGTTCCAGCCATTGCTCGTACGCTTGCGCATCGAGCAGGTAGGTCTCGTCGACAAGCCAGCGGTGGGCCCGCTGGTGCCGCTCGTCGTCGAAGGACAGGCTCGGACCTTTCCGCAGGACTCGCGAGGCATGTGCGCCCAGGACTGATCGCGAGGAGTGCGTGTCGGTGCCGCCCGGCGGCGTACTCATGCCCCGGTCACTTCGGCGGTGTCCTCGGAAGGGACGTGCTCGAGCACCGGCGGGTCATCCGGGGAATCGGCAGCACCACCGGCCGCAACCGCATGCGGCGCCCCACTGCTTCCGACGTGCAGCAAGCCGGCCGCCGCGACCGGACGCTCGAGGTGATCGGCCCAGCGGGCAAGCAGTTCGCGTTGGTTGTACTCGCTGTAGCCGGTGCGGGCGCTGCCTGGACCGGCGAACTGCTCCCCGGTCAAGGCCGGCACGACCGCTGAGCCGTCGGCGAGGATCCCCATTCGGCTGTTCAGCCGCAGTCGCCGCGCCATCGAGCCCGCGGCGGTGTTGGTCAGCGAGACCCAGTTCTCCACATCGTCCTGCTCGAACATCCCGGTGCTGCCGAAACACATGAGGTAGGCCTTGTACGACAGCGCCTTGAATTCCGCCGGCGCCTGTGCGTCGACGGCGAACCAGGACAGCACCTCGGTCTCGTCCTGGCTGATCGGCTGCCATAGCCGGATCGAGATGAATGGAAGCACGTCGTCCGACTCGGCCACCCGGGGCCAGTTGTGCACGAAGCTGAGATTCGGAAAGAGCGAAGCCGCGGAAATCATGAACCCGTCATCGCCCACGACGGTGCGCTGTTCGGCCGACCACGACTGCTTCATCCGGTCGACCATCTCCTGCGGGTAGCCGACGTAGCGCAGCCGTTCGTCGAGATCCCCCGCGGGCAGCTTGTACGTCGTGCCGCCCCCGTTGCCGGCCCAGTACGTGCAGCCGTCCTTACGCTTCTCCGCCTTGGGCTCGCGGAACAGCCCGATCTCCACCACCGAGGTGTGCGTCTGTGGGGTGTGGTACATGTCGCCGGCGAAATTCTCAGCGCCGATCTTCCAGTTCGCCTTGACCCGCCAGCGCTGCGGACCCCGCAGTTCGATGCCAGCGGAGCTCTGCTTGGTGTAGTAGTCCAGATAGAAGGCGAAGTCTCCGAGGTACTCCCGCAATGGCACCGCATCGGGATCCAGGCTGATGAAGATGAGTCCGTTGTGAATGTCAAGGCTCGGCGCCGGCAGCAGCCGCTGACCCTTGCGTTTGAACCCGTCCTCACCGCCGTAGGCGTCCTGGTGGAAGGGCAACCCCACGATGCGACCGTCATTGCGGTAGGACCAGCCGTGGTAGGGGCAGCGGAAGTGCGATGCATTGCCCATCTCCGCCCGGCACACCTGCATCCCGCGGTGCAGGCACATGTTGAAGTGCGCCCGGATCTGGCCGTTCTCGTCCCGGGTCACGATGAAGGAGTCGTCGAGCACCCGGCGTACGACGTAGTCACCGGGCTTGGCTATCTCCGACTCGTGAGCCACGAACATCCAGGCACGGCTGAAGATCCGTTCCCTTTCCAGGGCGAAGATCTCCGCGTCGTTGTATATGTGTGCCGGGATCATGCCGCGGCGCACGTCGGCCAGGACGGTGCTCTGGTCGGTCATGCTCGACTCCAAACAGCGATCATCGTCGGCCCATCGTAGCCGCCGGCAGCTCTCCTGGACAGAATGCGGTTCCTTCCTCCGGAGACGCCTCAGCTCGCCTCGAGCAGCAGGTCGGCAGCCTTCTCGCCGACCATGACCGTGGCGGCGTTCGTGTTCCCGGACGTGATCTCGGGGAACACGCTGGCATCGGCGACCCGCAGCCCGACGACCCCACGCACCCGCAGCTGCGGGTCGACGACCGCGGCTTCGTCGGTCCCCATCCGGCAGCTGCCGACGGGGTGGTACTCGGAGTCCATCATCTGCCGGAGGCACGCCTCGAGGTCCTTCTCGGAGCGGACATCCGCACCCGGGAACAATTCCTCGCCCCGGAGTCCGGCGAAAGCGTCGGTCCGGCCGAGTTCACGCGCCACCGCCAGGCCGCGGAGCAGCGCCGCGCGGTCCTCGGGCTGTTGCAGGTAGTTGAAGAGCAGCGTCGGATGATCTGCGGGATCCGTTGACTTCAGGCGCACCTCGCCGCGGGACCGGGGCCGAGTCGGACAGACGATGATCTGCCAGCCCGGGCCACGGTCCATCAGCGTGGGGTTGACCAGCGTCGTGGCGTAGTGGAACTGGACGTCGGGACCTTGCGGGTCCGCTGCCGTGTTCAGGAAGCCGGCCACCTCCAGGATGTTGCTGGCGGGGTCGATGTCGCTCGGCGAGGGATTGCCGAAGGCCACATCGATCCTGGGATGGTCGTGCAGATTGCTGCCGACCCCGGGAAGATCCACCGCAACGGGAACTCCGACGTCGCTCAGGTGCGCGGCCGGTCCGATCCCGGAGAGCATCAGTAGCTTGGGGCTCTCGAAGGCGCCCGCGCACAGCACGAGTTCGCGTCGGATGTGCGCCTGGATCGTCTCGCCGTCACGGACATAGTCCAGCCGGCTCGCGCGTCCGTCAGTCAGCACGATCTTCGTGGCAAGCGCGTTCGTGGCCACCGTGAGATTGGGCCGCCCGAGCACCGGCCGCAGGAACGCCTCCGCGCTGGTGATGCGTCGCCCGGACCTGATGTTGACCTGGAACGGGCCGAACCCGTCCTGCTCGGCGCCGTTGAAGTCGCGATTCTCGGCGTATCCCAGTTCCCTGGCCGCGTCGAGGAAGGCCTCCGAACGCGGGTCCAACGCAGGATTGTCGCTGACCGCGAGCGGGCCGTCGCCGCCGTGGTGCCGGTCGGCACCTCGGCTGTTCCCCTCGGCGCGGATGAAGTAGGGCAGCACGTCGTCGTAGCCCCAGCCGGTATTTCCGGCGGCCGCCCAGCGGTCGAAGTCGCGCCGGTTGCCGCGGATGTAGATCATGCCGTTGATGGCGCTGGAACCGCCGAGGACCTTCCCGCGGGGGTGGTAGATGCGACGGCCGTCCAGGCCGGGTTCCGGCTCGGTCAGATAGGCCCAGTCGACCTCCGTACCGAACAGCGCCGGAAGCGCGGAGGGAATGAAGATCTCGGGCCTGGTGTCCTCACCGCCGGCCTCCAGCAGGAGTACCTCGAGCGACGGATCGGCGCGGACGAGGCGGTTCGCGACGACCGAACCCGCCGAACCCGCCCCGACGATGACGTAATCGTAGTCTGGCATTGAGCAGCTCCAGTTCACCACAGTTGCGATCTCGGGCACCGAGTCGGTGCTGAGCCGTTTCTTGAATACAGAAAACAGTTCTGAGTACCGGCATTGGCCGACCTTGTCAACGGATCGTCGGGCCGGCTCAGGCGAGCTGGTACAGCTCGTAGGTCAGGATGTCGCCCTCGCGCACCCCCCTGCTCACGGCCTGGATGCCGTTGAGCCACCGGTAGCGCTCGTCACCGGTCTCGAAGACCGGCGCGGCGAAGACGACACCGCCGTCGGCCGGCTGCCTGGCCGCCTTCCCGCGGTAGGTGATCGTGATGGGCGCGCCGTCGTCTGTCATCAGCAGGAGGCGGGCATCGACGCTGACCGAACCGTCGGCGTGGAGCATCAGCCAGTCGTGAGCCATCTTGCCGTGCTGGCGGGCGGTCACTCGCTCGCCGTCCCATCGGCAGGACAGGGCCTCGCCGACGATGCGCGTCCCGGCCGGAGTGTCGGCTAGAACCGTGTGCTGGTCGATCTCGATGGTCAGTGTTCCGAGCGGGAGCAGGTCGATGGGCACGGGTTCCTCCGATGCGGACCTGGCGGCCTTGACAGTCAGGGCCCGAGGCCATAGACAGACAGCGACAGCATACAGAACCCGGTTCTGGCATCAAGAAAATGACCGAAGGTGGCGAATACCCCCCGACGCATGAACGGTCTCGCCGTGTCCCTCGCCAGCCGCAGCGGCATCTCTGCGGCCCAGATCGCCGATCTCGCACGGGCCGCCGAGGACGCCGGATTCGATTCGGTGTTCCTCGCGGAACGGTGCGCGGACAGCCTCGCCCTGGCCCACAGCGCGTTGCTCGCCACCGAGCGGATCACGGTGGGGACCGCGATCGCGAACGCCGGCGTCCGCCATCCCGCCCTGACGGCCCTCACCGCGGCGACACTCGCGGAGGAGTCCGGGGGGCGGTTCCTGTTGGGACTTGGGGTCGCCAACGCCGCTCTGAACGAGCGGGTGCTGGGTCTGGCGCCCACCAGACCGGTGACGTACATGCGCGAGTACGTCGGGGTGCTCCGTGCGGTCATGGAAGGGCGGGCGGATCCGCCGCCAGGTGAGTACTTCCCGGTCGCCGGCTTCGTTCCGGATCGGCGATCCGATGGCCGGGTCCCGGTCTTCCTCGCCGCCCTGCTGCCGCGGATGCTGGCGCTGGCCGGCGAACTCGCCGACGGGGTGTTCCTGAATCTGATGGCGGCCGCTCAACTCCCGGCCGCTCTTGCGCACCTGGACGTCGGGCTGGCCCGCGCCGGTCGAACCCGCGCCGACATCGTCGTCGCCTGCATCCTGCCGTGCTGCATCTCCGAGGACGTCGACGCCGCGGCGCGAGCCGCCCGGCAGGTCGTCGCCGGATACGCCATGCATCCCGCGGCCGGGGCAGTGTTCTCCGAGAGCGGGTTCGCCGATGACCTGATGCGGGTCCGCGAGCGGCTCACCGCAGGTGCCGAGAACGCCGCCGCCGCGGTGAGCGACGCGATGATCGACGCGCTGATCGTCCACGGCCGGCCCGACGCCCTTTCCGGTCGCATCCGGGCCTATCGCGAGGCAGGTGTCGATCTCCCGGTGCTCTTCCCGATGCCGGTCGACAACGGCTGGACGGCCCCGATGACCTGCGTCATCCGCAACGCCGCGCCCAACGGCACGACCCCACCCCAGCGAAAGGACGTCCGGCATGTCTGAGT
>JACCXW010000200.1 GCA_013696785.1 Geodermatophilaceae bacterium
GGAGGTGCCCTACCTGGCGACCGGCAAGTCGTGGCTGATGGAGGTGGGTGAGCCCCCGTCGCGTGATCACATGCTCGCCGCCTTCCTGGAAGAGGTGGCTGCTGTGGGCGAGCTGAACCTCGACAGCTCCCGGCTCGGGCTGCGGCTGACCGTCGACGAGTTCGAGGAGTTCAAGACCGGGCTGGGAGCGTTGCTCGACTACTGGGCTCGCCGCCCTGCGACCCCGGGTGGCAAGCGATGGTCGGTCTACGTCGGCATCCACCCTGAGGAGGTGTGAGCGGATGGAATTCCATGACGGCAGCCGCGAACTCCAGGATCGCTTCGACACCCGCCGGATCGCCGACCGCATCGACGACGTGCTGGTCAAGGACACGATCGACGACAGATCCGCCGCCTTCATCGCGCGACGCGACATGTTCTTCCTCGCCACCGCCGACGCCCAGGGCAGGCCGACCTGCTCCTACAAGGGCGGGGACCCGGGCTTCGTCCGCGTCGTCGACGAGCGGACCGTGGCCTTTCCCAACTACGACGGGAACGGCATGTACCTGTCGGCCGGAAACCTGCTGGTCAACCCGCATGTCGGGATGCTGTTCATCGATCTGGTCAGGGGCAGCCGGCTGCGCCTGGACGGCGTCGCGCGCATCGACGAGGACGACGAGCTGGCCGCCGACTACCCGCAGGCGCAGTTCGTCGTCCGGGTCACCGTCGACCGGCTGTACCCCAACTGTCCCCGCTACATCCACCGGTACGAGCAAGTGGAGAGGTCGGCGTTCGTCCCCCGAGCCGGCACGCCGACGCCGGTGCCGGACTGGAAGCGGCAGTCCTGGGCGGCGGATGCACTGCCGGCGGATGACACGGCTCGGCGCACCGGTGAGTGAAACCGCTCGCCGCACGGGCCGGTTCGTGTCAGGCTGGTAGTCGTATGAGTGATCCCCTGATCGACCAGCAGACCGACGACGTACGTCCGGACGATGTCTTCCACGACATCGAGGGTGAGGGCTACGACCTCTCCGAGCGGGGCGCCCTGCGGCGCATCCCCGGCCTGTCCACCGAACTCACCGACGTCACCGAGGTCGAGTACCGCCAGCTGCGCCTGGAGCAGGTGGTGCTCGTCGGCGTCTGGACCGAGGGCACGGCCACCGACGCACAGAACTCGCTGACCGAACTCGCCGCGCTCGCCGAGACCGCCGGCTCCGTCGTACTGGACGCGGTCATGCAGCGGCGGCACAAGCCCGATCCGGCGACGTACATCGGGTCGGGTAAGGCCAAGGAACTGCGCGAGATCGTCGCCAGCACCGGGGCCGACACCATCGTCTGCGACGGCGAGCTCAGTCCCGGACAGCTGCGGCAGCTCGAGGAAGTGGTCAAGGTCAAGGTGATCGACCGGACCGCGCTGATCCTGGACATCTTCGCCCAGCACGCCTCCAGCAAGGAGGGCAAGGCGCAGGTCGAGCTGGCCCAGATGAGCTACATGCTGCCGCGCTTGCGCGGCTGGGGTGAGTCCATGTCCCGGCAGGCCGGTGGGCGAGTCGCCGGCGGCGGGGGGATGGGCACCCGCGGCCCCGGCGAGACCAAGATCGAGACCGACCGTCGCCGGATCCGCTCGCGGATGGCGAAGCTGCGCCGCGAGATCACGGAGATGAAGACGACCCGCGAGACCAAGCGGCAGGAGCGCACCCGGCAGGAGGTGCCCTCGGTGGCCATCGCCGGCTACACCAACGCCGGCAAGTCCTCGCTGCTGAACCGGCTCACCGGTGCCGGCGTACTGGTGGAGAACGCACTCTTCGCGACGCTGGATCCGACGGTACGGCGGTCGGAAACCCGCGACGGGCGGATGTTCACACTGACCGACACGGTCGGCTTCGTGCGGCATCTTCCGCACCAGCTCGTGGAGGCGTTCCGCTCCACGTTGGAGGAAGTCGCGCAGTCCGACCTCATCCTGCACGTGGTGGACGGCTCGCATCCCGACCCGGAGTCGCAGATCAACGCCGTGCACGACGTGTTCGGGGACATCGACGCGTCCAAGGTTCCCGAGGTCATCGTCGTGAACAAGATCGATGCCGCGTCTTCCGAGACGTTACTGCGGCTGCGCTCCGTCGTACCCGATGCTTTGTTCGTCTCCGCGTTGACGGGAGCGGGGCTGGATGGCCTGCTGGATGTCCTTGACGCTCGCGTGCCACGGCCGCAGATCGACGTGAGGGTGCTGTTGCCATATGCCCGCGGCGATCTGGTGTCGCGGGTGCACGGCAGCGGCGAGGTTCTGACCGAGGAGCACGAAGCAACGGGCACCGTGCTCACCGCGAGGGTCGGTGCCGAACTCGCCGCTCACCTCGCCCCGTACGCCCTCTGAGACCGTTCACCGGCGTGCCATCAGCGGGTGGGTCACAGCCATGTCGCGGGGCGGTACCGTGATGGCCGTGACAGCCGAGGTCATCCCTGTGCAGGCCACCGGCTCGGCGGGTCACCGGGCGTGGTGTCCGCCGTTGCCGGCGGTCCTCGCCGCTTTGTTGGTCGGCGTCTGGGTGACGTTGGACGTCGTGTTCACCGGGCCGTGGCACCGAGCCGACATCGCCGTCGCCGACTGGGTCGACAAGGCCGACCTTCGTGACTCCGCCATCCCGAACGCCGCGCTGTGGCTGTTGACCCAGACCGGTGGGCGGGCGACGATCCTCGTCGCGGTCGGCTTGCTGACCGTGTACATCATGCGGGAACGCCGGGTGTGGCAACCGCTGCTGCGCGTGCTCGTGGCGTTCGTCCTGCTCACGGTCGTGATCTACGCGCTGAAGATCGGACTCGGCCGGACCGCGCCCGGCTATGGCGCCTCCGTGCTGTACGTCGAGGGTCGCTCCTATCCGTCCGGACACTCAGCGAACGCGGTGCTGTGGTGGGGCCTTGCCGTGTGGCTGGTCCGGTCCTACGGGCTGCCGGTTTGGGTGGTCCGGCTGTTCACCGTCGTCGCCGTGGCGGCCCCGATCCTGACGAGCGTGTCCATGCTCGCGTTGAACTACCACTGGCTGACCGACGTACTGGCGGGTCTCGCACTCGGCATCGTCCTGCTGCGCGTCCTGCACCTGATCTTCAGCACCCGGCTGGGAGAGTGGGGCAGTGCGCCGAAGCAGGGTCGCGTTCGCGGCCGTGGTGGTGATCGGGTGCTCGCTGCCCCCTCCGGCTCAGGCGGCTGACCCGGCGTACGGGCCACCCTCCAGGATGTGCACGGTCACCGACCCACGGCTGGCCGAGTCGAGCGGCCTGGTCGTCGACGGCTCGCGGCTGCTCACCGTGAATGACGGCGGCGATGCCTTGGAGGTCTTCGTCCTGGATGGGTCCTGCCGGGTCACGTCGGTGATCACATCGCCCGTCGATCCGTACGACGTAGAGGATCTCGCCCGGGCGGCCGATGGCACGCTGTGGCTCGCCGACACCGGTGACAACGACCGCGACCGCGACACGGTAGCTCTACACGCACTGCGCGAGGACGGCCAGTCGGTGCTGTTCCGGTTCACCTACCCCGACGGCCGCCACGATGCGGAGGCGTTGCTGCTGGACCCGGCCGGGCGGCCGTATCTGCTGACGAAGGAACCGCTGGGGCGCGCCGGCATCTACACGCCGTCCACGGCGCCGTCGGCAGAGTCGTCTACGCCGCTGGAGCGGGTGGGTGAATTGGAGCTCTTACCGACGGGTACGCCGGGCGGCCCGCTGGGGGAGATCGGGCAGGTACTGATCACCGGTGCCGCCGTATCGCCGGACGGCGCGTTGGCTGTGGTGCGGACCTACACCGACGCGTACGTGTATGCCGTACCCGATGGGGATGTGCTGGCCGCGCTGGCGGCGGAGCCGGTTCGGGTGGCGTTGCCAACTGCTACGCAGGGCGAGGCGATCGCCTTCGCCGCCAACGGTCGCGACCTGGTGGTCTCGAGCGAGGGGGTGCCGTTCGACATCACGCTCGTGCCTGCCCTGGCTCCGTCCGCATCGACTGCGGCACCTTCGCCGACGGGGTCGGCCTCCGACGCCGAGGACGGGAACTCCCCGGGTACCAACCTGGCGATCGCGGCGGTATTGGCCGCGGTGCTGGTCGGGGTCTATGGGGTGTCGCGCCGCCGCCGTTGAGTCGGCGCAGCTTGAGGTGGTGCGGTTGAGGCGGTTGTCCACAGGTGTGCCGGCTCGCGCTGCTGGATCGGCTGGGTCTGGTTAGGGTCGATGGCATGTCCTGGGGGGCGGCGGTCACGGGCGCCGTGGTGACGCTGGTCGTCCTCACGGGTTGTTCGAGTGAGGATCCACCGGCCAGCCTGCCCTCCGCGCCGCCCTCGGCCACGACGGAGCCGCCGGTGAGCACCAGTGCCGTGCCGACGACGTCGGCGGCTCCGACGGGCGCGCCGACAGTCCCGGCGGCGGCCCAGCAGCAGACGCCCGACGGCGCCGCCGCCTTCGTACAAGTCTGGTTCGATGCCTTGGATTTTGGCTATGCCTCCATGAACCCGACAACATTCCTGGACCTGTCCGAGGAATCTTGCCTAACGTGTGCCGCTTTGGCGCGGACAATCACAGCGGTTTCAGGC
>JACCXW010000301.1 GCA_013696785.1 Geodermatophilaceae bacterium
GTCCGGTCCACGTCGCCGTCGAGCACGCGCATCGCACCGAGTGGGGGCGCGTGCTCGCCGGCGTGGCCAAGGCATGCGGCGGTGACCTGGGCCTCGCCGAGGACGCCACCGCCGACGCCTTCGTCGCGGCACTGGAGGCATGGCAGCGCGACGGCCTGCCGGCCAACCAGGGCGGGTGGTTGGCGACGACGGCCAGGCGCAAGGCGATGGATCGGTTGCGGAGGGCGCGGGTGTACGCCGAGAAGGTGGCGGAACTGGAGCGACAACTGGCCCGGACGTCCTCCGCGCCGGAGGCCTCCGCCATCCCCGACGAGCGGCTCGAGCTGATCTTCGGCTGCTGCCACCCCGCACTGTCTCGCGAGGCACAGGTGGCGCTGACCCTGCGTTGCCTGACCGGGTTGTCGACCCCGGAGATCGCCCGTGCGTTCCTGGTGCCGGAGCCGACGATGGCGCAGCGGCTGGTGCGGGCGAAACAGAAGGTTCGCGACGCCGGCATCCCGCTGCGGGTTCCGGCCCCGAAGGATCTACCGGACCGGTTGCCCGCCGTCCTGGCCGTCGTCTATCTCGTCTTCAACGAGGGGTACGCCGCCAGCACCGGCGATACCCACCTGCGGGTGGACCTCTGCGCGCGGGCGATCGACCTCGGCGAGGTGCTCGTGACATTGATGCCCGGCGAGCCCGAGGTCCTCGGCCTGCTCGCGCTGATGATGGCGCATCACGCCCGACGCGCGGGCCGCGTCGACGCCGACGGCGAGATGGTGCTGCTCGCCGACCAGGACCGGTCGCGGTGGGATCGGCCCGAGATCGCCAAGGCCCGCGCCCTGCTGGCGGCCACCGCCGGGCTCGGCCTCGGTGGGCGATACGTGGCGGAGGCAACCATCGCGCACCTGCATGCCAGCGCGCGGACGTACGAGCAGACCGACTGGACGGCCATTGTGCGCTGCTACGACCGGCTTCTCGCGCTGATCCCCTCCCCGGTGGTCCGGCTGAACCGCGCCCTCGCGGTTGCCTCTGTCGAGGGTCCGGCGGCGGGCCTGGAAGCCCTCGCCGAGTTGGCCGGCGAACTCGGCGACTACCACTACCTGCACGCCGCGCGGAGCGAGCTGCTGCGGCAGGCCGGCGACGTCGTGGCCGCGCGGGCGGCGTGCCGGCGGGCGCTGGACCTGGTCGGCAACGATGCTGAACGCCGGCTGCTGCAGCGCCGGCTCGACTCAATGCCCTCGCCGTAGGACGGCGCAGCGCCTCGCCGTGCCTTTGCAACCACACAACGGCCGTCGGCGACGGGGTCGCGACTCTTGCGAGCTGTGGCCTTGGAGCAGACGTACAGCCGCGCTCACTTCCATGCGCGGGGCACGTCTCACTTCTGTCGCAGGTCGGAAGCGGGGCCCGCAAGACTGTCGGTGGGCACCGTTACGTTGCGCGAATGGACATGAAACTGGAACTCGTGGCGCTGCCCGTTACCGATGTTGATCGGGCGAAGGCGTTCTACGTCGACAAGGTTGGCTTCAACGCCGACCACGATTATCAAGTGACACCCGACTTGCGGTTCGTGCAGCTGACGCCACCGGGATCGGCCTGCTCGATCGTCCTTGGCCAGGGCATCACGGAGATGGCTCCGGGCTCCCAGACGGGGCTGCAAATGGTCGTCGCGGACGCCTCAGCGGCGCGGGAGATGCTGCTCGCGAACGGCGTCGAGGCCAGCGAGATCGACGTACAGGACTGGGGCTCGTTCGTCTCCTTCAGCGATCCGGACGGGAATCGCTGGGCGCTGCAGCAGCTGCCCGACCGCGGGTAGCCGGCTCAGGTCAGCGCGCTGCCCGCCTGCCAGTCCGCCCAGCTGAGGTTCCAGTCGCCGAAGCCGTCATCAGGCTGCATCGACACGCCGGTTCCCGACACCTCGACGATGTCGCCACGGCCGAAGTTTTCGTAGAACCAGGCGGCGTCATCGGTGCTGACGTTCAGGCAACCGTGCGACACGTTCCGCACGCCTTGGTCGGCCACCGACCAGGGAGCGGCATGCACGAAGATGCCGGTGTTGGACAGCCGGCTCGCGTACTCGACCTCGGTCCGGTAGCCGTCGGGGTCGTCGATCGGGACGCCGTACGTCGAGGAGTCCATCGTGTACTCGAGGCTCTGGTCCATGACCACGTAGGTGCCGCTGTACGTCTCGTCGCCGGGCTTGCCCATGGCGGTAGGCATCGTCTTGACGAGCTGCCCGTTCTGGTACACGCGCAGCAGCAATTCGTCGTTGTCGACGCTCGCGATCATCGAGTCGTCTATGTCGAACTCGATGTGCCGGTCTTCCTGGCCGAAGATGCTGTCGCCGACATTGACGCCGTAGATCCGCGCGTCCAGGACGACGTGGGTGTTCGCCGGCCAGTAGTCCTGGGGTCGGTAGTGAACCTCGCGGTCGGAGTACCAGTACCACGAGCCGGCCACCGGCGGTGTGCTCGTCACGACGAGACGCCGTTCCACTGCGGCCCGGTCGGTGACGTCCTCGTCAAAGGTCACCGAGATCGGCTGTCCCACCCCGACGACGGGGATGTCGTCGTTGGGAAGCACCGAGGCGAACGTAAGAGTCCGCGGCGTGACCGTGCTGAACGAGCCGTTGACCGCTGCCCGCTTGCCGTCGGGTTTCACCGCATCGGCGACCACCGTGTAGGCGCTGTCATAGCCGAGCAGTTGGGTGCTCTGCCACGTCCGCCGATCCGCGGACATCCTGCCCGGCACGGCCTGACCCTCAGGGTTCGTGACGGTCACTGCGGCAAGGGTGCCGCCAACCGCCGTCACGGTCACCGGGACCGACGGGGCGAAGTCGCCCGAACCGAGCGGGGACGTGACGGCGATGACTGCCTGCGGCGCGTGGGCGGCTTCTGTGGTGGTCGCGGTGCTCGTTGCGGCGGGCGACGGCGGCTCGGACGTGCCTGGCCCTGCGGAGCCCTGTGCGCTGGCGGTACAGCCGGCGGCGGCGAGTACGGCGATGGTCGCAAGCACCGCCGGGACAGCGCTACGAAGGCGCTGTGAAAGCCGCCGTAAAAACAAGGAACCCACCCCTCGGGTCGTGTGTCGCCGGTGCATCATGCGCCGTCTTCGACAATAAGACGTCACAAGAGACCAGTTGGTTGTCGGTGATCCGACAAATCACCCGATCGCGCTGTGCGGTTGCTCACGATCGCCCGACCTCGGGAGTGCTCGGCGGCATTGGCCCGTTCCCCCGATGAAGCCCGTACCTGGCACTCCCGACGCCGCCGTCGGTACGACGACGCACCGCCGACCAAATGAGACGATGGACACGCAGACTCGACGAACAGACCTCGACCCCGCGACCAGCACCAACGAGCCTGACCGCCGCCCCCTCCTCGACCTGTCGCTGACCCAGATCGCCGGCGGCTCGCTGGCCGCAGCATCCGGCGCCGGGTTGGCCTCGACACTCGGGGTCGCCGGCACACTCGTCGGAGCCGCCACGATCAGTGTCGTCACCGCTGTCGGCGGCGCCTTCTACACGCAGTCGCTGCGCCGGACCCGGGAACGTGTCCGCGCGGGAACCCAGGCCGCATTGCGCCGAGCGACTGCCACGACACCGGCCACCACCCCGGCACCCGTCGGTCCGGTCCGAGCGACGAGATCGGTGCTGCGGCCACGGAGCCTCGCGGTTGGAGTGGCCGCGGTGTTCGGGCTGGCCATTGCCGGGATCACCGGGTACGAGCTGGCGACGGGCGCACCGATCTCCGGCGGCAGCGGCGGCACAACCCTGAGCGAGGTCACGGGGAACGGCCCGGCAGCAGCAGACACCCCACCTGCGGAGCGGATCCCATCGTCGGACCCCGACCAGCCCACGGACGGCACCTCGGAATCGGCGCCGGCGACATCCGTGTCGCCGACCTCCGCACCGAACGCATCGAGTACGACGGCCGCACCGACCACGTCGCCGGCGGAACCAACCTCGTCGACCGAGCCGACGAGCGAGCCCTCGGGTACCAGCCCGTCGCCGACCGTGCCGCCACCCCCGAGTCCCTGACCGCCTCGACAGCGACCGGGCGTCGTCAAGCGCCGGCGCGGCGAGTTCCGGGTCGCTCCAGCAGGGTGCCGTCCGGAGCAGCGAAACCGAATCCCGCGTACAGGCCGTGCGCATCGGCTGTATGCAACAACCAGCGGAAGCCGGCGCCCGGACCGTCGTCGATCATCGTCGCGACCAGCCGCCGACCCAGGCTGCGCCCGCGGTGTTCCGGCAGCACGAACACGTCGGCCAGGTATGCGATGGCGACGCCGTCGGACACCGCCCGGGCGAACCCGACCGTGGCGCCGCTGTGGTCGTACGCCGCGGTGACCCGCCACGCACCACGCACCTGCGCCGCCACGTCAGCCCGCTCGCGCCAACGGCCCCAATAGGCGTCGGTGGACAGGAAAGCCCACACCACGTCCAGATCCACCCTGGCCGGATCGTCGTCGACGTCGTATCCGGTCGTTCCCTGGGCTGCCATGAGTGCAGCCTGCCCAATGACCGGTCGTCAGGCCTGTGGAACCCAGCTCCAGTTCTCGATGTCGGCTCCGTCGGGAACGACGGACAGCCCGGCGGCGACCCGGCGCAGCACCGACTCCGGGATCAGCTCGGACAGTTCAGGCGGAACGTGCAGATTGATCCGGAAGCCCTCGACGTCGTACAGGGTGAGGTCCTGCTGACCGTCGGAGCCGAGGCTGTATTGCTCGGGGTAGCCATCCACGGTCGAGTCCGGCACGGCTGTTCCGTCATCTGGCGGGTTGTGCTCGGCGTAGACGATCAGGCTCCGGGCCAGGGTTCCCGTGCCGTCGGCGTACCACAGCGTCGACGTCAGGTCGCCCGCGGCGGCCGCACTCTGAGCACGGTTCACACCCGCCACCGCGAGGGCTGGCGGAAGGTAGGACAGCTGCACGGGCGTCGTGAGGATCTCGGACTGCTCGGTATCGACAGCGGCGGCAGTGGCGAGGACCTCCGCGCGGGCCGTCGCAGGGTCGGCGGAGGATGAGACGGTCAGCCACTCACCCGGCCCGGGCTCCCAGCCCACGGCATACGAGCCGATTCCCCGCGGATCCCCAGCCAGCACTTCGACGTCCCGGTCGCCGGCTGTCGCGATCTCGCCGGAGGTGATGGGGGCCGGTACGCCGGACAGCACCGGGTCGAACCGGTGCACGACGAGGACGTCCGAACCTGCCGTGACATAGGACTGCGACTGCGACCCAGGCCCCGTCTCCTGCCAGGTTCCGGTGACATCCCCGGGAGAAACATTGACCGAGAAAGCCAGGACCGCCGGCTCATACCGTGTCTCGGTGGGTGCGGATTCTGACGGCGGGCTGGGTGTCAGCGAGGGCCCCGGCGGCGAAGCCGGCGTCGACGGGCTCGGCGTCAACGGACTCGGCGTCAAGGGAATCTGCGTCAACGGGGAGGACAGGACCGACGGGCGGTCGGTGACCGGCACCTCCTGGGTCAGCGCCGTCGCCACCACCGGAACGACGACCAGCAGGGCCGTCGCCAGCGCCGCGGCAGCGATTCCGGCCCGGCGGCGACGCACGCCGCGGCTCGCGATCCCGCCATGGATGCCCTCGAGCAGTCCTCCGACGTCACCGACGGATTCCTCGTGGTCGGTGAACACCCGACGGAGATCCTCGGCCTCCCTCATTGCTCGCCCCCTGCCGGCGCTGTCCGCCACGCCGCCAAGTCGATCCGCAACGCGGCCAGCGCCCGGGAGGCGTAACCCCGGACGGTGGGCGGTCGGCAGCCCAGGACGGTGGCGATCTCGGTGTCGCTCAGGCCCTCGTAGAAACGCAGCACGAGGACGACTCGTTGCTGGCGGGGAAGCCGGTTCAGTTCGGCCCAGAGCGCGTCCCGGTCGGAGCTGGAATCCTCATGCGACGGCGGCTGGGACCGCATGGCAGCGTCGACAAATTCCGGCTGCAGCGCGACCGTGGTGAGTCGGCGCCGTCGCCGCCAGCTGAAGTACTCGTTCGTGACCATCCGCTTCACGTACAGATCCGGCCGGTCGAGCACGGCGATCCGGTCCCATCGGCCGTGGGCCCGTACCAGCACGTCCTGCACCACATCCTCTGCGAGTTCACGATCATGGGTGAGCATGGCGGCGTAGCGGATCAGCGAGGGCAGCTTCCCGTGCGCGAATTCGTCGAACGTCAGGACGCCCACGCAAGAAACCTCCGCAGCGGGGGCGGTGTCGCGCTGCGTCGACGGTCGCGGCACGACCTGCTGCACATTGCCCCCTGTCCTGACCCTGACGCGCCTGAAACGCACAGGGACGACCAAGTGTTGTGCGGCATCGGCAGCGATTGTGCCCTGCCGGCCGCATCGTCCCCGCGCCGCGCAGGTCAGTTGAACCGGGCCGCGGCGGCGACGAGCCAAAGCCCTGCTCGGTGAGCGTTGTGCGAACTCGAGAAGGCCGCCGATTGCCACGCTCAGGAGGAACGCCCATCGGCCGGCGCCGCAGCGCGCCGCTGCCAGGCACCACCGCTGCGGCCCGTCGA
>JACCXW010000303.1 GCA_013696785.1 Geodermatophilaceae bacterium
CGTTCCGACCGGGTCGCGAGCCGTGCCGCCACCTGCGCCTCGACCGCGGCGGCGATCGCGTCGGTGTGCATGTCTGCGGGAAGGACGAGGTAACGGTCCGGATCCTCGTCGGCGAGCTCCAGGAACATGTGCCGGACAGCGGCGTTCTCGCCTGGCCCGGAAGCGGCGTCCAGGACGACGGTCAGGTCCGGAGCGAGGCTGCCGGTCACCCACTGCGACGTACGACGGATGCGGCTGGGGTCCAGTCCCTGACCGGCGCCCTGGTAGGCGACGGAGGAATCGACGTAGCGCTGGCAGACGACGACCTTCCGTTGCTGCAACGCCGGGCGCACCACCGTGGCCACGTGCTCGGCACGGTCGGCCAGGTACAGCAGGCACTCCGTCGCCGGCGCCAACGGGGTCGCCGCGCGGTCGGACAGGATGGCCTCGATCTGGCGGCCGGCTGCGGTGTCGCCCGGCTCGCGGGTGCTGATCACGGGATACCCGTCCCGGCGCAGCCGTTCCGCGAGCATCCGCGCCTGGGTGGCGATCTGGACCGAGCCGGAGCCCTCGAAGGCGATGAAGAGCCCAGTGTCGACGCCCTCGTCGCCGAGCAGGTCCGGCCGGGAGACGGTGTGCCACAACACGTCCACGAGCCTTTTGCCGCGGCCGCCGACCTTGCGGTAGGCGTACAGCCCGACCAGGGTGGCCATCACGCCGGCGATCAGCAGCATCGTGCTCGGGCCGGAGAAGGCCAGTTCGCTGTCTCGCAGCCGGACGCTGCGCTGGCCCAACCAGCCGGCGAGCAGCGGTCCCACGGCGACTGACAGCAGCAGCGCGATCCGGACCGAGGACAGAATGAACGCGAACACTCGACCGCGCAGCCGGTCTTCCACCTCGTAGCCGATCATCGTGTAGCCGTTGATCCAGGCGATGCCGCCGAAGACTCCGACGAGCAGGGCGAGGCCGGTCACGAGCACGAAGTCGCTCTGCAGCGACATCGTCAGCACGGCGGCTCCGGACAGTCCGATGGTCAGGCCGAAGATCCGTCGCCGGCTGATGCCGGGCAGGATGCGTGGACCGACGATCATGCCGAGGGCAAGACCCGTGAACACGGTCCCGAACAAGATGCTGTACCCGGCGGTACCCGCGTCCAGGGTGGCGACGTAGAGCTGGGCGACCCCGACGACGACGCCTCCGGACAAGAAGGCGCCGAGGATCCCGACGTACAGGCCGCGGAGCACCGGGTTCGCCCAGATGAAGGCCATCCCCTCACGGATGGCCGAGAACATGTTCTTCGTGTCACCGCCGCCGGCCAGGTACACCGGGATGTCGCGCCTGACGACGTACACGGTCAATGCTGCGACGAAGAAGGTCAGGGCGTTGAAGATCAGTGCGATGACGATCGGCACGCGTGCGCTGGTGAGCAGCGGATCCTGGAAGAAGCGGTTGAACGTCGACAGCAGCGCGAAGATGATCGCAGCCAACGGAACCGCGCCGTACACCGAGATCAAGGACATCTGGTTGGCGACGGCGAGCTTCTCCCGAGGCACGATGTTGACCCAGATCGCCTGCTTGGCCGGCATCGTGAACAGCCCGACCGCCTCGATCAGGAATTGGGCGATGTAGAGCCAGGCCAGGTCGTAGGAGATCGCGATCGACAGGAAGAGCAAGCCGGCGGCGACGTCCCCGATGATGATCGTCCGCCGTCGGTCCAGCTTGTCTGCGAGCACCCCGGCGATCGGGCCGAGCAGCAGATCAGGCAGCAACCGGGTCAGGATCACGCCTGAGATGGCCGCCCCCTGCGCGGCCACCGAACGGTCGGCCGTCAGTTGCTGGGCGAGCGCGGTGTTCGCGAGCAGGCCGAGCCAGTCCCCGAGGCTCGACACGGTGATGGCCGCCCACATCCGCCGAAGCACCGGTATGCGCAAGAGCGCGAACACGGCGTTCTCACTGTGCCTGCCCACCGATCGCGTCGCGTCGATGACGGGGCTCCCAACTCGGTTCCACCAGGGACGGCGTGCCCAACATTACTGCCGTCGCTGCTGCGACCAGCCATCCCGTGCGGGGGTTGCCGGTCCGCGTCGCGATTCCCGGGGGCGATTATCGTCAGTTGGGAGAGGACGGTCGTCGCATGTGGGACCCCACGCAGTACGGCAGGTACGCGGAGGAACGCGCCCGGCCGTTCCATGACCTGATGGCCCGCGTGGGTGCGCTGACCCCGTCGTACGTCGTGGATGTGGGCTGCGGCTCGGGCGAACTGACGGCACTTCTCGGGCGGCGGTGGCCGGACGCGAGGGTCGAGGGCGTGGACAGCTCGGCGGAGATGCTCGCCGGTGCAACGGCATCACCGCCCCGGCTGACGTTCACGCGCGGGGACGCGCGGTACTGGCGTCCGGACCAGCCGGCCGACGTCGTGGTCAGCTCGGCCACGATGCAGTGGGTGGACGGGCACGAGCAGGTACTGCGCGAATTGGTCGACTGCCTCGCGCCCGGCGGGTGGCTCGCGCTGCAGGTGCCTGGCAACTTCGCCGCGCCCTCGCACGTCCTGCTGCGCGAGGCGGTGGCGCGCTGGCTCCCTACCCTCGAAGTTCGTAGCGATCCAGTGCTCGACCCGGCCGGGTATGCATCGCTGTTCGGTGCCGCAGGCTGCCGGGTCGACGCCTGGGAGACGACCTACCTGCAGGTGCTCAGCGGACCCGACCCGGTGCTGGACTGGGTCAAAGGCACCGCACTGCGCCCGGTACTGGCGGCGCTGCCAGTGGACCAGCACGACGCTCTCTTGGCCGAGTACGGCGCCGCGCTGCGATCGGCGTACCCGCCCGGCGAGATCGGCACGCTCTTCCCGTTCCGACGGGTCTTCGCGGTGGCGAACGCATGACACTCGCCGGGGTTCATCACGTCCAGCTGGCCTGTCCGGCCGGCTCGGAGCCGTCGCTGCGGGCTTTCTACGTCGGCGTACTGGGCATGACGGAGGTGGCCAAGCCGCCCGTCCTTGCCGCCCGCGGTGGGGCATGGTTCCGCTCCGGAGCGGTCGAGCTGCATCTCGGTGTGGAGGAGGACTTCCGGCCGGCTCGCAAGGCCCACCCAGGGCTGCTCACAGCGGACCTGAGCGGCCTGGTCGCACGCCTGCAGGCGGCCGGCGTCGACGCGCGCTGGGACCCCGACTTCCCGGGGTATCGCCGCTGCTACGTCGACGATCCGGTGGGCAACCGGATCGAGCTGCTACAACCGTTGCCGTAGCCGCGGGTATGCCATGCGTCGCCCGGAGCTGCCCACAGCGTGGTCGGGGGCGACGGGCAGCCCTGCTACGAAGGTGTGGCCTTGCGGGCCGCCGCTTTTTTGGCTGTGGCCTTCTTGGGCGCCGCCTTCTTGGCTGACGTGCGCGCGGTCTTCTTTGCGGCTGTCTTCTTCGCCGGACCTTTCTTCGTGGTGCGTTTCTGGACGGGGCCGCGAGCGCGCCGGTCGGCCAGCAACTCTGCAGCCCGCTCGGTGGTGATCGACTCGACGGCGTCGTCGCGCCGCAGGCTGGCGTTGATCTCGCCATCGGTGACGTAGGGGCCGAACCTGCCCTCGCGGACCACGATGGGCTTTCCGGAGACGGTGTCGTCACCGAGCTCCCGCAGCGGCGCGGCAGCTGCCTTACGACCACGGGCCTTCGGCTGGGCGAGCAGCTCCAGCGCGCGCGCCAGGTCCACGGCGAAGAGCTGCTCTTCGCTTTCCAGCGACCGTGACTCCGACCCGCTCTTGACATACGGCCCGTAGCGACCGTTGAGAGCCTGGACCTCCTGTCCCGCCGGGTCGAGCCCGAGGATGCGTGGCAGCGTCAGCAATCTCAACGCATCGTCGAGCGTGAGTGTGTCGAGCGACATGGACGCGAACAGGCTGGACGTGCGCGGGTCGCCCTTCTCGCCGTCGGGGATGACGGTGGTGACGTAGGGGCCGTAGCGGCCGGCTTTAGCGAGAATGCGACGACCAGATGCGGGATCGACGCCGAGTTCGCGATCGCCGGAGGGCGCAGAGAGCAACTCCTGCACCCGCTCCGGGGTGAGCTCATCCGGCGCGATGTCATCCGGGATGGATGCACGCTCCCCGTCGTCACCCCCGCGCTGCAGGTAGGGCCCGTAGCGACCAACCCGGACGACAACGTCGTCGTACAGCGCGATCGAGTTGATGCCGCGAGCGTCGATGTCGCCGAGTTGCTGGTTGACGACGGCCTTCAACCCACCTGCCTGCGCCATCCCGCCCGGCTGGCCGTCAGATCCCCCGAAGTAGAACCGGGTGAGCCAGGCGACCCGGCTGCCCTCGCCAGTGGCGATGGCGTCGAGGTCCCCCTCCACGGAGGCGGTGAAGCCATAGTCGACCAATCGGGCGAAATGCTGCTCCAGCAGGGCCACCACCGCGAAGGCGACGAACGAGGGGACCAGTGCGGTGCCCTTCTTCCAGACGTAGCCCCGGTCCTGGATGGTCTGCATGATCGAGGCGTACGTAGACGGTCGGCCGATGCCGAGTTCTTCCATCGCCTTGACCAAGCTGGCCTCGGTGTAGCGGGCCGGTGGCGAGGTGGTGTGCCCACCCGGCTCGAGCGACTCCGCGACTAGCTGCTGGCCGCGCTGCAGCCGGGGCAGCCGCCGTTCGGCGTCCTCGGCGTCGCTGCCGTCGGCGGCGCCCTCGTCGTCCCGGCTCTCCACATAGGCACGCAGAAAGCCCGGGAACGTGATCGTCGTCCCGGATGCGGCGAACTCCGCAACCTCCCCGGTCGCGGACTCGCCGCGCAGCCGGATCGAGACGCTCTGCCCGACCGCGTCGGCCATCTGGCTGGCGATGGTCCGCTTCCAGACCAGCTCGTACAGCCGGAACTCCTCGCTGGACAGCTCACCGGCGACTTGCCCCGGCGTTCGGAACGTGTCGCCGGCCGGGCGGATGGCCTCGTGCGCCTCCTGGGCGTTCTTGACCTTGCGGACGTAGCGACGCGCCTCGGCCGGGACGTAGGCGTCGCCGTACAGTTCCCGGGCCTGGCTCCGAGCGGCGGCGAGAGCCGTCTCGGACAGGTTCGTCGAGTCCGTCCGCATGTACGTGATGTAGCCGTTCTCGTACAGCCGCTGCGCAACCCGCATCACCTGCTGGCTGGACAGCCGTAACTTGCGGCCGCCTTCCTGCTGCAGCGTCGAGGTCATGAACGGCGGGTACGGCCGGCGCCGGTATGGCTTCTCCTCGGTCCGGGCGACGACGAAGTCCGCGTCCTGCAGCCGGGCGGCCAGGCCGCGGGCGCCCGCTTCGTCCAGGTGCACCACCGTGCTGCTCGCCCGCCCGGTATCGGGGTCGAAGTCGCGGCCCGTGGCCACCCGGCTGTCGTCCAGGGCAACGAGCGAGGCGCTCAGCCGCGTCGGCTCGCCGGGCTCGGCCACGGGTGCCGACGCGGTGTCCGCACCGGTTGCGAAGACGCCCTCGATACCCCAGTAGTCGGCGGCCCGGAAGCGCATCCGTTCGCGTTCGCGTTCGACCACGATCCGCGTCGCCACAGACTGCACCCGGCCAGCCGACAACTTCGGCATGACCTTCTTCCACAGCACGGGGGAAACCTCGTAGCCGTAGAGCCGGTCCAGGATCCGTCGCGTCTCCTGTGCGTCGACCAGGGAGGAGTCCAGCTCCCGCGGGTTGGCAACCGCGGCGGCGATAGCGGCGGCCGTGATCTCGTGGAAGACCATCCTGCGGACCGGGATCTTCGGCTTGAGGGTCTCAATGAGATGCCAGGCAATCGCCTCCCCCTCGCGGTCCTCGTCCGTCGCGAGGAAGAGCTCGGTGGCGTCCTTGAGCAACGCCCGCAGCTTGGTGACCTGTTGCCTGCGCTCCGGGCTGATCACGTACAGCGGCTCGAAGCCGTTGTCCACGTCGACGCCCAGTCGCGCCCAGGCGGTGCCCTTGTACGCCGCCGGAACGTCCGCGGCGTTGCGTGGCAGGTCACGGATGTGCCCGATGCTGGATTCCACGACGTAGCCGGGACCGAGGAAACCGGCGATCGTCTTCGCCTTGGCCGGCGACTCGACGATGACGAGCCGCAGCCCGTCACCGGGCGCGGCCGACCGACCCGACGTCCGGCGGGTGGCGGCCTGCTTCTTCGGCGGGGCGGATCCAACTGTCGTATTCGGTGGCACGGATCTCCTGAGGGGTCACAGCGGCATCGCAGTGTGCGCGACTGCCCTGGCACTCTGTCAAACGCCGCCAGCCGCCGAAGTGTTACCAGCACTGTCCAAACGTCCCTCAGCAGCCCCCCGCCGAGCCACCGGTCAGTCATCACAGCCGACCACGGCGCCATAGCGTCCCTGCACGATCAGGGCCATGTTGTACAGCGCCTCGGACTCGGGATCGAAGTAGTGATAGTGATCGCTGTCGTCCTCGTCGGGCATGTTCGCGGCGATGCAGGTGCCGCCGTACCACGTATCCCAGCTCGGATCGAGGCCGTAGTAGGCGCTGTCGGCGATCCAGTCTTCCTCGCCCTCCCCCACGAACACGCGGTCGTCAGGCAGATCGAAGTCGGCCGCGGTGCCTCCGGTCCCCGGGCTGCCGACGAGGACCACAGCATCGGCGCCGAGATCGTCGGGCTGAGCAGCGGCGTAGCTGGTCATCAGCGTGCCGTAGCTGTGCGCGATGACCGTCGTGCGAGGTGGGCGTGCCGGGCGGGCGGCTGACAGGCCGCTCACCGTGGCGACCAACAGCGGCGCCCCCTCCGAGGCGTGCACCGGCAGCACCGCCCCGCCGAAATTCGGGGCGTCATAGCCGATCCAGGCGAGCACGGCGACATCCTCGGAGTTGTCCAGCGGCTCAGTGGCGATCCACAATTCCTCGGCGCGGGCCACCTGCGTCCCCATGTCCCCGGTCACGTCGACACCGGTGCCGGGGACGATCACTGCCACGCTGTCGGCGGTGTCGAGGTCCCCGACCGAGATGGCCGCCAGGTCGTCCTTCGGATCGAACAGGTACAGCTGCGCCGGCTGCCCGGAAGCCTCAGCCTGGACGAGCGCGTCCCGCACGGACAGCGTGAAGAACAGATCCTCGTTCATGAGGATGTCCATCGGATCCGCCTGTGGGACGACCAGCTCCGCCAGCAGGCCACGGAGGGTGTCGTCGAGCAGCGCGCGGTTGGCGGTGTCGCGGGCCCAGGCGGGAACGCCGTCCAGGCCGCCGATCAAGGCAGGGCGCTCCCGGGCCAGCCGAAGCTGGACGTCCAGGGACAGCCCCGACCACCATGCGGCCACTGCCGACGGATCGGCAGCCGACGGGACCGTGGGCAACCTGCCGGCCGACCAGATGGTGACGTGCAGTGCGACCATCAGGTCAGCGAAATCCGAACCCGCCGTGAATCCCGGGATGGCGAGGCCGCGGAAGACACCGACCTCGGAGGCGACAAGTGCGTCGCCCCGAGCGGCGAATCGGAACGCCTCGTCGATGTGCGCCTGCACCGCCGCAGCGGCCGCC
>JACCXW010000305.1 GCA_013696785.1 Geodermatophilaceae bacterium
GCCCTGGAGGACGCGACGGGGACGGTGCCGACGCACGCCGGGCTGCTGTCGCACTGGCCGGGTGGCAACCAGAAGGGTGGCTATGCCACCGCGCAGTACCCCACGCCCGGGTTCTACGGAATCCGGACCAAGCGCTGGCGGTACGTCGAGGTCACCAACCTCGCGGTATCGGGGCAGACCGAGTACGAGCTGTACGACGAGTTGAACGATCCCGGTGAGCTGGAGAACCTGGCCGCCGATCCGGCGTACGCCGACCGCAGGGCCAGGCTCCAGGACCAGCTACGACCTGGTCCGGGCCACCGGCGCGACGCCGGGCGTCCCGCAGGGCTCCTGGCGGCCCAAGCCCTCGGCCTAACGCGTCCTCGGCTGGCAGGGCGTGGCTGGCGTCCGAGCAACCGTGAAGCATGTGTCACTCCTGCTCGGACGCCAGCAGCAGGTCGGGGTGACCCGCCTCAGCCCGATCGTCGCGCGAGAAAGACGAACTCTCGGCCGGGTCGGTCAGGCGCGTCCCGGACCTCGTCCACGGCGAACCCGTGCCCGGCCAGGTCCGCCTCGACCTCGTCAGCACGTGTCCGTCGGAGGCGAACACGCACGTATCCCGAAAGCTCACCAGCGGCCCGCGCACCTCGGTCACCTCGACCCAGCTCTCGACCCTGCCGACGCGTTCCCTCCCAGTCCGGCCGATCAACGATCGCTTGGACGACATTCGCGGTCATCGTCGCCAGGTCGACCTGCATCGGCGGGAGGGTCGTGGCGTCGCCGTGGAGCCAGTGCACTCGCTGCGCGCCGGGCTTGGCTCGAGCGACGGCGAGCGAGCCGCCGGCCGGGTCGACGCCGGTCATTTCCAGGCGGCGGTCGGCGAGAAGCAGCGCGAACGTGCCTGTCCCGCAGCCCACGTCCAGCACGCTGCGGGCGCCGAGTTGCACAACGATGGCGGCGTACACATCGAGATCGCTGCGGTCCGGGTCAAGCGCGGCATAGATCGCGCCAGCCGCGGATGCTCGAAGATGGCGTCTGCCATGACGTCAGGTGAACACACTGACACCGGTGATGTCCCGGCCGACGAGCAGGGTCTGGATCGTCTCGGTGCCCTCGTAGCTGTGAATGGATTCGATGTCGGCCATGTGCCTGATCACGTGATAGTCGAGCAGGATCCCGTTGCCGCCGAGCAGGTCCCGCGCCTCGAGAATCACCAGCCGCGCCTTGCGGGTGTTGTTCATCTTCGCCAGCGACGCGATCGTGTCGGTCAGGTGGCCTTCCTCCATCAGCCGGCCGAGCCGGAGGCAGTACAGCTGCATGGCCGTGACCTCGGCGAGCATCTTCACGAGCTTGTCCTGCACGATCTGGAAGCTCACCAGCGGCTTGCCGAATTGCTTTCGCTCCTCGGCGTACGTCATCGCGATGTCGTACGCCGCCGTCGCGTGACCCAGCGCACCCCAAGCCACTGCGTTCCTAGTCGCCGCCAGCACCCGGCCGGTGTCCTTGAACGACAACGCGTCGGGCAGCCGGCTGTCCTCGGTGACCCGCACACCGGACAGCGTGATTTCGGCCTGCCACACGGCTCGCAGGGATCCCTTCCCGGTCATCACGCGGGCGTCGTAACCCGACGCCCCCTTCTCCACCAGGAAGCCCTTCACCTGCTTGTCGTCGGTGTCGCGCGCCCACACCACGATGACGTCGGCGATGGTGGCGTTGCCGATCCACTTCTTCTCCCCGTCAAGCACCCACGAATCGCCGTCTCGCCGCGCCGTGGTCTCCAGCGCCACCGAGTCCGACCCGTGCAACGGCTCCGTCAGGGCGAACGCGCCGATCGCCTCCAGCCCGGCCATCGGCGGCAGCCAGCGCTGTTTCTGCTCCTCCGATCCGAGCATCGCGATGGAACGCATCGCCAGACCGGCCTGTACGCCGAGGAAAGTAGACAGACTGCCGTCGCCCCGGCTGAGTTCGAGGTTGACCAGGCCGTTGGCGATCGGGCTCATCGGCGGGCAGCCGTAGCCGACGATCCCGTCCCCAACAACGCCGAGTTCGGCAAGCTTCTCGATCAGCGGCCAGGGAAACTCCGCGCGTTCCCAGTAACCGTTGATGACGGGAAGAACCTCGTGGTCGACGAAGAGCCGGGTCCGCCGCCAGTAGTCCATTTCCGCCGCAGTGAGCTGGTCGGCGATCAGGAAGTAGTCGGTGCCTCGGGACTGACCGAGCACGGTCATGTCAGGTCGCGAAGACGTAGGTGCCGGGCGCGGCCGCCAGCGGTGGATGCTCGATATTGCCGGCGGCTGTCGGCGCCGGGCGTTCCTCGCCCGCGTGCTCGGTCAGCCACGGAACGAAATCCTGCCACCAGCTGCCCTGCTCGCGGGTCGCCTCGGCCAAGAACGTCTCTGGATCCTCCGGGTTGTCCTCGCTCACCCGGAAGTTGCTCTTCTCGTTCCCTGGCGGGTTCACGAGGGCGGCGATGTGCCCGCTGGTCGAGAGCACGAACCGGGTCCGCCCGCCGATCAACTGCGCGCTGCGGTAGCAACTCGCCCACGGGCAGATGTGATCGGCGATCCCGGCGACGACGTAGGAGTCGACGGTGGCCTTGGCCAGGTTCACCTGGCTGCCGAGGGCGACCGCGGTGCCCTCGACGAGGGCGTTTTCGATCGCCAGCGTCAGGAAGTCGGCGTGCAGGGCGGCGGACAGCCGGGTGGTGTCGGCGTTCCAATAGAGGACGTCGAAGGCGGGCGGCGTCTTGCCGAGCAGGTAGTTGTTGACCCAGTAGTTCCAGATCAGGTCGCCCGGCCGCAACCAGGCAAACACCTCGGCCAGCGATCTCCCGTCCAGATAGCCGGTACGCCGGGACTTCGCCGTCGCGACCGCGACGAGTTCGGGACTCGTCATCGCCGACATGAGGCCCGCCCGGGACTGGTCCAGCAGTGTCACCCCGAGCGCGAATCCGGCCAGCCGGTCCTCCTGCCCGATGTCGATGAGGTGGCCCAGCAGGAGTGCGGAGATGATCCCGCCGGCGCAGAGCGAGAACAGGATGCTCTGCTCGACGTCGCAGATGCTCTCCACCGCGCCCATCGCGTCGAGCACCGCCTGCACGTACGTGTCCAGGCCCCAGTCGGCATGCTCGGCACCGGGATTGCGCCAGGACATCAGGAAGACCTGCTGCCCGGCTTGCACGAAGTGCTCCACCATGCTGCGGCCGGGGGCCAGGTCCGCGATGTAGTACTTATTGATGGTCGGCGGGACCAGCAGCATCGGGATCTGCCGCACCTGGTCGGTCTGTGCGGCGTACTGGATGAGTTCGAAGACCTCCGTGCGCAGCACCACCTCCCCAGGGGTGATCGCGAGGTCCAGCCCGACGTTGAACGCCTCACGATCGACCATGCTCGGGACTCGAGGCGGCAGCGACATGTCCCTCACGAAGTTCGCCGCACCGCGCAGGTAGCTTCGGCCGCCGGTGTCCAGCGCGGCTTTGAGCGCGGCCGGGTTGGACAGCGCGCCGTTGCTCGGCGCCAGTGCCTCGATCAGGTTCTCGATCACGAACGTCATCCGCTCCCGGTCGCGCCACTCGAGATCGGCGTCGACGAGCAGTTCCCGGGACGTCGCGGCGGCGGCCAGATAGGCCTGGAGCACTCGGCGGAGCAACGGATTGCCCGACCAGGCCGGGTCGGAGAACCGGCGATCCTTGTCTGCCGGGGACAGCTCGGACAGCCCGACGGCCACCTTCGCCAGCGCGCCCGCCGCCCCTGCCGCCCGCCGGGCCACCACCCGCGGCTGGGCGGCCAGCTTTCGCGCCATCCGCAGCCCAGCGCGGCCGGGGAC
>JACCXW010000309.1 GCA_013696785.1 Geodermatophilaceae bacterium
GCTTGTCGTTGCGGCTTTGACCAGTGCACGGCGCACAGGAGGCCCCTCCGGCGGTTTCGCCCGCGCCGCCGCGACGGTAGGCATTCCGGTCGGTGTCGTGCTGTCGCTGGTCTTGCTGACCCGCGCCGTACCTGGGAGACCGGCTCGGTGAGGTCGAGGCGGCGCTCGCGGTAGGTCTGCCGCCCCGGGACGCAGCCAGGCTGGTGATGTCGCGCAGTGCCGCGGACGCTCTCCTGCCCGCGTCGGATCAGACCAGGACGGTCGGGCTGGTCACGCTGCCCGGGGTCTTCGTCGGGTTGCTGCTCGGCGGCGCGACTCCGCTGGAGGCCGGTGTGACACAGCTGCTGGTCCTGGTGGCACCGCTGGCCGCCGAGGCGATGGCCGCGGGGCTCACCGTGGAACTGCTATGGCGGGCCTGCTGGGACGGCGCCCGGTTTCGTCCGCCGGCGCCGGTCGGACGCACGCGCACACCGCGCCGTCCGCTGCAGCGGCGCCGAGGTCAGTCAGCCGCCATCAGGCGCTAGTTGCCGCGGACACCTGCTCGGCGCAGCTCAGGATCGCCGCTGCACTGAGATCAGCGTCCTCGTCGGTGGTGTTCCAGCCGGAGACGCTGATCCGCATGGCAACCCGCCCGTTCCAGACGGTCGGGCCGCACCAGCAGGTGCCGTCGTCCTGGACCGCGGTGACGAGTCGGCCGGTCGCGTCGTCGCTGTGCGCCGCGACGAGCACCTGGTTGAGTACGACGTCGTTGAGGACGTGCAATCCGGCCTGCGTCATGGCGGCGGCGATCCGCTGCGCCTGCCGGCAGGAGTTCGCCACGAGATCTGCCACGCCGGTGCGGCCGAGGCAGCGAAGGACCGCCCACACTTCGATCTGCCGGGCGCGCTGGGAGGACTGGGGGGTGTGGTGCATCGCCTCGAAGCCCTCGTCCGGGGGGAGGTAGCCGGCGACGGAGCCGAAACTTCGGTGTAGGGCTTCGGCATCGCGCAGGAGGACGATGCCGCTGTCGTAGGTGACGTTGAGCCACTTGTGCGCGTCGGTGGCCCACGAGTCGGCGTCGGTCAGACCCTGGACGAGATGCCGGCGGGCGGGATCGGCCAAGGCCCACAGTCCGAAGGCGCCGTCGACGTGCACCCAGCCGCCGCGTTCCCGCGCCCACGACACGATCTGCGGGAACGGGTCGAACGCCCCGGTGTTGACCTCGCCGGCCTGGACGCACACGATGACGGGCCCCTGGATGTCTGGCAGCAGGTCCGCACGCAGCCGGCCCTGGTCGTCGGCCGGGACGCGGTGCACCCGGTCACGCCCCAAACCGACCAGCCCCAGGGCCTTGAGCAGGGTGGTATGCGCCTTGTCGCCCGCAACGACGGTGAGCGGCGGGGCCCCGAAGAGACCCTGGCGCTGCACGTCCCAACCCACGCGGGCGAGCTGATCGTCACGGGCGGCGGCTAGCGCCGTGGCGTTCGCCATCGTCGCTCCGGAGACGAAGGCCGCTACGGTGGAGGGCGGCAGTCCGAGCAGCTCGATCAACCATCCTCTGACGACGGCGTGCAGCCGGGCGGCCACCGGGCTCATCACCGGAAGGGCGGCGTTCTGATCCCACGCGGCGCCGAGCCAGGCCGACGCCAGGGCGATCGGCAGGGTCCCACCGGTGACGAACCCGAAGTAGCGCGGACCGGTGTTGGCGAACGTCGCGGCAGATCCCGCCTCGTCCAACAGCGACAGCGTCAACATCGGATCCGAGGCCCGTTCCGGCAGCGGCTCGTCGAAGCGATCCAGACCGGTCAGCGAATCGGTGGTCGGTCGCACCGCGCGGGCGGCGGCCTCGCCGACGTATCGACGTCCACGGAGCGCCGCCTCCGCCAGCAGCTTGTCGGGTCCAGACAACGCCGCCGGATCGCTCATCCGACCATTGTCCCTACGAGACCACCGTGAGTTGCAGAGGGACTCCCGCCAGACTGCGCCGGCTGTGCGGCAGGGCCACCGCCAGTGCCGCGAGGGCCGTGGCGGACGCCGAGAAGGGTGAGCGAAGCACCACCGGTACGCCGACGTCGCCGGCCTCCCGCAAGGTCTGATCGAGCGGGATCCGGGCGAGCAGCGGTACGCCGAGCTGCGCCGCCAGCCGTTTGCCCCCACCCGAGCCGAACAACGGGGTGTGCTCACCGCAGGCCGCGCAGACCAGTGCGCTCATGTTCTCGACCACTCCGGCGACGGGAACCCGCATGTCGCCGGCCATCCGGCCCACGCGGGCGGCCACGGTCTGCGCCGCCGGCTGCGGAGTCGTCACGACCAGCAGGGCGGTCGTGGGCAGGAACTCCAACAGCGACAGGGTCACGTCGCCGGTGCCCGGTGGCAGGTCCAGCAGCAACACGTCGAGCGTCCCCCAGTGCACGTCGGACACGAACTGCTCCAGCGCCTTGTGCAGCATCGGTCCGCGCCAGATCACCGGCTCCTCGTCGTCGACGAAGAACCCGGTGGACATCAGCCGGACGCCGTGGGCCTCGACCGGCAGCATCAGGCCCTTCAACGCCGTAGGCGTCCGGCGTACGCCGAAGAGCTGGGGGATCGAGTAGCCCCAGACGTCCGCGTCCAGGACCCCGACCCGCTGGCCGGCGGCCGCCAACGCCGCTGCGAGATTTGCCGTCACAGACGACTTGCCGACGCCGCCCTTGCCGCTGGCGACGGCGTACACCCTCGGCGCGGGTGAGTACCGGCCGGTCACCGGATCGGTCTGACGCGAGTCCCGCAGCCGGCCGGACAGCTCGATCCGTTCCCGCTCGGACAGCGCGGTGAACTCGACGGCAACAGCTGTGACCCCACTCACCGACTGTGCGGCCCGTACGACGTCCGCACGCAGCTGATCGGTCAGCGGACAGCTGGGCGTGGTCAGCGCGATCTGCACCGCCACCCGCCCGCCGCGACCCATCCGGACAGCCCGGAGCATCCCGAGCGACTTCAGCGGGAGGTGCAATTCCGGGTCGAGCACGTCGCCGACCGCAGCCTCGACGGCTCCCTGAACGGGCGTCACGCTGTCATCATGCCCCGACCGCCGCCGACAGCGGCCCGGCCGGTGGCGCGCAGCAGTGCAGCATCGTGTCGGCGAACGTCACCGGCATGCCGAGTCCGCGGATCGCGACACGCCCCCCGATGAGGGCGGGGGCGCTTCGGGAACCACCAGCTCCGTAATGACTCGGGGTTGTTGTAGGCGGAAGGCTGCGCGGTCGCCCCCGATCGTGAGCTTGAGGGTATCTGCGCCGCCGCGAGACACTCCTTCGACGTGGAGCCGATCGAGGAGGGTGGCCCGTGGTGACGGCCTTTTCCGAACACGTGCTGGACACCCTGCGCACCGGTCTGCACACCGACGCCCACCTGGACGGCACCGACCCTCCGTCGTTACGGGTGACCTGGATCGACTGGGACAGCGGTTTCCGCGGCAGCAGGCTACGCGTCGCCGACCGGATCGTGGCTATCAACGGCTCCCCCATCCGCCGGCCCGCCGACCTGTCGCAGCTCCAGCAGGCCATCCGCGAGCTGCCCGGTGGGCTGAACGAAGGCGACGTCATGGCCGCCACGGGCCTGGCCGATGGCGGTGAGCTGCGCTTCACCGTGCGGCGGCGGGCCTATCCAGGCGACGGCTGGACCACCGTCGACGTGGTCGGACAGGTCCGCACCGAGCGGGTCTGGTCCGCGGAAAACGCCCGTCGGGGGCTGGGCCCGACCGGCCCTGACGCCCTGGTCAACGACGGCTTCGACAGCCCCTGGTCGAGCTGGTACGAGCAGCGGGTCTTCGCCTGGAGCCAGGTGCTCGACGAAGGCTGGTCGCGCAGCCGGCGCTCGAACCGCCCGCTGCTGGCCGACGAACTCGCCGAACAGCCGCGGATCGACCTGCTCGTGCAGAACTACCCGGGGCCGTTCGCCCGAGCGGCGGCGGCCGACTGGCAGGCCGTCGTCACCAGCCTCTCGGGCACCCCGTACGAGTTGACCTCGGATGCCCTCGACTTCCGGGAACTCGGCGAGCAGCGGACCGCCCAGATCACCGCCGCGGGTCAGGTCGCCTGGCAGCGGTACCTCGCCGACCACGCGGCCGAGACGGTGCCCGCCTTCCCGTCGGTCGACCCGTTCCGCGGCGACCGATCGGGCTTGGTGGGCAATCTGGTCGTACTGCCCGAGATCACCCCGCGACAGTGGCTGATCAGCATGGGTTCGGTCTTCCTGTCGGCGACCGACCGCACCTCGTGGTACTTCGTACCGCTCGAGGACCCGGCCGTGCGCGCCCTGTACGAGGCCGCCAACCGTTACCGGCGCTGCGTGGCGCCCGATCTCCGCGAGTCGATCCTGATAGCCGGCCGTGTGCTGCCCGACCCCCGGATGCTCGCGGCCGACGGGCCGTCGGCGGCCGGCTTCGACGTCGCACCAGCGGCGGCGCTGATGGGCGGATCGTTGTTTGTCGACCTCGAGGAACCAGAGCATCGCTTCGCGGGGGAACGCGACTTGAAAGACTTGCAGGTCGCCGAGCTGAGGCCCGCCGCGACGCCGCGACAGGTGATCGAGGGCCTGGTCAGCGCGCTGAAGCTGGGCGACGAGGACGCCTGGAAGGCGCTGTTCGCGGACTGGTACCTGGTGCCCGGCGAGGGTCCGCCGCTCTACTACGCCTTCTATCCGTATCCGCCGGCGAACGTGGACGAGGACTGGATCCGCTCCCGTGCCCTGATCCTCGGCGACCTGGAGGACGTCCGGGTGGTCTGGACCGGCGAGCCGCGGCTGCTGTTGCGCGGCACCGATTATCCTGGCGCGCCCGATCTGGAGGAGGTCGCCGTCGAGGTGGATCACATCGGGTCGTTCGACGGCGAACACCGCGCGTTCTGCGACACCCGCGTGCACCGCGTCTGGAGCGTGCAACGTCGCAACGCCGGGCCGTGGCGCGTCGCGAGCTTCCAGGGGATCTGAGATGGCCTACAGCCGGCGGCTCCCCGAACTTGCGGCCCAGCTCAACGTCCTGTTCCCCGACATCAACCACCCCGCGCACCGCGCCCTGGCCAACTGCATCGTGCTCTACGCACCGCTGCGGGAGACCGCCCTCAACGACCTGGCCGAATTGCTCGACGACTGGGACCCCCGGGACAGCGGGCTCGCCGACCGCTGGAAAGCTCGCGTGGACCGAATCCGCAGCGAGCTCGACCGGCACTTCGGCGACTCGGTCAAGGACGTGCTCCTCGAGGAGCCCGTGCGGGTGTTCTGGGCGAACGCGGTCGAGGCCGAGCGTGCCTTCTTCGCAACCTTGCGTGACGTGGTGACGCCGCAGCGGGTGGAGGACATCGGTGCATACCAGGTGACCCTGCGGCAGATGACCGGCGATCTGCAGACCAACTGGAACGACCTGCTTGGCGCCGACGGCTCGCTCGAATCCGACCAGGTCCGGCTGGTACGCCAAGTGGCCGAGGTGATCCAACAGCTGATCGACGAGGTCGAGCGGCAGAACCGGGCGAGGTTCGCCGAGCTGGTGACCACCCTGCAGGGCAAGCTCCGGCAGAGCGTCGAGCGGGTAGCGGCCAAAGTCCGCGAGACCGTTGGCGACAAGGTGGCAGACGCCCTGGCCGCCGCCCTCGAGCTGGCGAAGTCCTACGGCAAGGACGAGCTCGGTGTCCCCTCGGAGGTCGAGCCGGACCTGGACCGGACAGCTTCGGAGACCCAGGTCTACCTGGACAAGGTCACCTACATCGCCAAGGTCTACCGGGAGAACGCTGCCGCCTACCGGTCGCTGATGAGCATCGAACGAGGTGGCGTGCTGACCATGTTCATGAAGACGCGGGAGCAGGTGCACGCCTACGAGGAAAGCAACAATCTCGAGGTCGCAAACCGGATGCGCGACGAGGCGATCCGGGCGCTGCAGGACTGGACCGGCGGGATCACCGGGGATGCGCAGGATGACGCCGAGGAGTTCGTGGACCGGGTCACCGACGTGCTCGAACGCGACTGGGACGCCTGCGAGGACGCGCGGGATGAGTTCGAGGACCGCTTCGCGGGTATCTTCACCGCCCAACTGACCAGCGACACGATAGAGACCCTGGTCGAGAAGGCGATGTTCAACCGCGAGGTGGAGATCATCCTCGGCTTCAACGCCGCGGACCTGCTGGGCCAGGCCCAGGGCGGCCTGCCCGCGGCGGCTGACGACGCGGTCGCGCTCGCCACCCAACCGCTGGCCGATGCCGGGCCCAGCTTCCCCGAGGAGCTGATCGACCTCACCCGACAGCAGACCGAGTCATTCCGGGCGTACCTGCGGACGCAGCTACGGGCCCAGGTGGACCGGGCGATGACCACGCTCGGCGAGACCCGGACGTTGCTCGACCCCAGCCGGATCCGGCAGGATTTCAGCCGCGAGGAGCTCGAGGCGATGCTGCACTGACAACTAGGAGTGGGGTGCTGCCACGAGCAGCTGGTGGCCGAGCAGGGGCTACCGGGTCACATCAGACACTGCTGCGCCAGAGGCGGGACCGGAGCGGAAGGCCCGGCGGGTCGGCTTGACCGGACGCATCAGGAATTCCGGCCGGCGCTGCCCGCCCGGTCCCAGCGTGGGTCGGGCCAACGCCAGCCAGTCCCGGTAGACCTGCTTCGCGCGCTGCCGGTCGACGTAGACGTCGCCGTACCGGTCGCCCTCGTGTGCCGGTTCCAGCACGACCTTCTGCAGCCAGCAGTGCATGCCCGACCACGGATCGGGGTGCACGCCGAACGCGAGATTCTGGTGCACTCCCGGGTCGTCCCACCAGATCCGGGCGCTGTCCGGATCCTTGGAGGTGAACGGCGCGACGCCAGAGCGGTAGCGCAGCAGCCAGCTGTCCGGCCCGTCCGGGTGCGTGATGTCGACCCGGCCGGTCACCCAGCGGCTGCCCTCGTCCTCGTGCAGCCGCCACCGACCCATGTGGTGCGACAGCGCGCAGACGCCGGGCCGGATGCCCTCGGTCACCCAGACCCGGGCGACGAGATGGCCGATCTCGGTGCTGAGCCGGACGAGATCGGTCGTCTGCACCCCGGCCCGGGCCGCATCGGTGCTGTTGAGCCAGAGCGGGTGGGAGTTGCTGATCTCGTTGAGGTACTTCGCGTTCCCCGACCGGGTGTGGATCAGGGTCGGCAGCCGGAACGTGGGGACCAGCACCAACTCTCCGCGTGTCACGTCGATCTTGCGCCGCGATACATGCGATTCGATGTACCCGGGCGTGGCGTACTCCGGCCAGCCCCAGTCCCGCATGGTCGGCGAGTAGACCTCGAGTTTGCGTGACGGCGAGAGCCAGCCGGCGGTCGTCGTACCGTCCTCGTGTCGTACGCCGACTGCACCGGCTTCGCCGACCAGCGGGGGAGCGTCGTCCAGCGTCACCGGCCGTCTGAGCACGCCGTCGGTATCGGCGCTGACGCCGGCCAGTTCGATCTCGGTCAGCGCCCGCTCGTCCTGCCGGTACAGCGAGTCGGCGACGACGACGGCCCCCAGCTTGCGCATGTAGGCAAGCGGCGTCACGCCGGCCGCGGCGGCCTTCTCGGGCAGCCCGGGCACCGAGTTCTCGAAGACCCACCGGTAGTACTCGTCCACGGTGATCTTCTCGCCCGGCCGGTACGGCGACTCGAAATACTGCCGGATGCCGAGCGAGCCGTCCGGGTCGATCCGCCAGGACAACTCGAACCAGAACTCGTTCTCCTCCCACACTTCCCCCGGATTGGCGTCCCGGGTGTCGGAGACCGGCCGGCCGAGCCGCTCCATGGCGACCCGGCGTACCGGCTGCCGGAAGGACAGCCACTTGGACGAATGCGTCTCGTAGGACTGCGTGTCGTGCCGTTCCGCCGAGTGCCCCATCGGCAGCACGTAGTCGGCGAACTCCGCGGTCTCCGACCAGTTCGGCGTGAGCGCGACGTGCAGCCCGACCTTCTCCGGGTCGGTCAGCGCGGACAGCCAGCTGAACCCGTCGGGATAGGTCCAGACCGGGTTGAAGACCCGGCTGAAGTAGACCTCCAACCGGCCGCGCTTCTCGTCCAGGAAGTACGGCAGCAGGATCGACATCTCGTTGCAGGACAGGGGATATTCCGCCGGCCAGGTCAGCTCGTTCCAGTGTTCGTTGGGCGGCGGCATGTTCGGCCCGTGCGGGATGAACTTGTTCCAGCCGTTCGGAGCGGTGCCGCCGGTGGTGCCGATGCTCCCGCTCAGCGCGAGCACGAACCACAGCGCCCGTGCCACCTGCCAGCCGCCGAGGTTCCCCGCCGCCGCCGATCGCCAGACATGCGCGGACAGTTTGTGGTCACAGCCCGCCACCAGCGCCGCGAGCTCCTCGATCCGCTCAACGGGAACCTGCGCCTCCTCGGCGGCGAATTCGAAGGTGTACGGCGAATACTCCGCCTCCAGCTTGTCGAGGAACGTCGCGAAGTCCGCTGGCTCTGACGGATGCAGGTTCGTCATGTAGGTGCGCCAGTTGAACCAGCGCTCCAGGTAGGCCGCGTCGATTCGCCTGGTGCGCAACAGGTACGAGGCGATGGCCAGCAGGATCGCCGCCTCGCTGCCCGGCCAGGGCGCGAGCCAGAGATCGGCGTGGCTGGCCGTGTTGGACATCCGCGGGTCGACCACGACGAGCTTGGCGCCGGCCTGCTTGCCCTCCATGATCCGCTGCGCGTGTGGGTTGAAGTAGTGCCCGGTCTCCAGGTGGCTGGACAGCAGCAGGATGACCTTGGCGTTGGCGTGGTCCGGACTCGGCCGGTCGTAGCC
>JACCXW010000206.1 GCA_013696785.1 Geodermatophilaceae bacterium
AGGCTGAGCCGTCCGCGCCGCCGTCGGCACCACCATCTGCGCCGCCGTCTGCACCGCCGTCTGCACCGCCGTCGCTGACGCCGGTGGTGCCGTCCGCGCCACCGTCGGCCGGTCCTTCAGTGCCGCCACCGGCGCCACCGTCAGCGCCGCCGTCGCTGACGCCGGTGGTGCCGTCCGCGCCGCCGTCGGCCGGTCCTTCGGCGCCACCGGCGCCGCCATCAGCGCCACCGTCTCCTTCACCGAACGGGGGAGTGGTGGTCATGTCATCGTCGTCGAGCGCCATGTGTTCCTCCAGGCTGTGGGTTCGGACAGGACGTACGCCGTCACTCTGGCACGGTCGTGATCTGAGCGCAGAGCGGCCCGCGAGCTGAGGGGTCAGAGCCGACGCAGCCGGATGCGGCGGACGCAGTGATCCGGCCCTTTCTGCAGGATCAGCCGCGCTCGCGAGCGGCTCGGTGCGATGTTGTGCTCCAGATTCGGGCCGTTCACCGCGGCCCAGATTCCCTCCGCTATCGCCACCGCGTCCGGCTCGGACAGGTCGGCGTAGCGGTGGAAATAGGAGCCGGGATCGGCGAAGGCAGTCTGCCGCAGCGTGAGGAACCGCTCGACGTACCAGCGCCGGATGTCGGTCTCGTGCGCGTCGACGTAGACCGAGAAGTCGACGAAGTCGGAGAGGAACACCCTCGGGGTTCGGCCCTGCGAGGTCAGGCCGTGCTGCAACACGTTGAGCCCTTCCAGCACCAGGATGTCGGGCTGGGTGATCACCTGCCGGCGCTCGGGCAGGACGTCGTAGGACAGGTGCGAGTAGACGGGTACCTGCGTCTGCGGCCGCCCGGCTTTGACTTCGGCGAGGAAACGGACGAGCGCCCGCCGGTCATAGCTCTCCGGGAAGCCCTTGCGCTCCAACATTCCCCGCTCGACGAGGGCGGCGTTGGACAACAGGAACCCGTCGGTCGTGACCAGTTGCACGGAAGGGTGATCGGGCCAGCGCGACAGCAGCGCCGTCAGCAACCGCGCCGTCGTGCTCTTGCCCACCGCGACGCTGCCCGCCACCGCGATCACGAACGGCACCTTGGCGGCCTTCGAGCCGAGGAAGCCCCGCTGGGCCGACCACAGTTGCTGCGCCGCGGCGACGTAGAGGTTCAGCAGCCGGGACAGCGGCTGATACACGGTCTCGACCTCGTCGAGGTCGAGGTAGTCACCGAGCCCGCGGAGGCGCTCGATCTCGAGCTCGGTCAGCGGCAGCGGAGTGGCGTCGACGAGGGCACGCCAGGCTTCGCGATCGAAGTCCACGAACAGCGAGACGCCGTTCTCTCGCTCGTTGTCCGCCGTCACCGGCTCATCCTTGACTGCGCTCGGCCGGTACGACGAATCGTTGCGACCGGCGTCACAGCCTGCGGCTAGCCTGCGCTGCAGCCAGGTCGCCGGTGCAAGGGCGGCGGAAGGAGCCAAGGGATGGACGTGTTGGCCCGGCTCGAGCGCTACTACGACGCCATTCCCCGCTCGGATGCGACGGTGGAGGTGCACGGGCCGCTGACCCTGTACGTCGGTGCCGGGGCGTGGAGCTACTACGCCCGGCCGACGCTCGTTGCTCAGCAGGTGGACGCCCAGGACGTACGGCGGATGTGTGGCCGGATGGCCGAGCTCCGGGTGCCGCAGGCCTTCGAGTGGGTGGCCGAGTCCACGCCATCGATGGCCACGGCCGTCCGCCAGGTCGGGCTCGCGGTCGCCGACGGACCGCTCCTCGTGGCCGCGGATCCGTTGGCTGTCGTGTTTCCGAGCGGCGTCCGGGTCCTCGTGGTCGGCGCCGAGGATGACCGGCTTGCTGAATACCTGGCCTTGGCGCGGGTCTCCTTCGGCGATGATGTCGCACTGTCCACAGGGGACGACGTCGCTCATATGCGCGAGCGGATCGCCGACGGTCGCACGGTCCTCATGGTCGCCGTGGACGACCGGGGGCCTATGGCGGTGGGATCGCACCAGCCGGTGCAGGTGGCGGGGGAGTGGATCACCGAACTGGTCGGCCTTGGAACGCTGGCCCAGTACCGCGGCCGCGGCCTGGCGGCGGCGATCGCGTCGGCGCTGGCTGAACACGCATCGGCGTTCTGTGACCTGGTGTTCCTCTCGGCGGGCGACGGTGACGTAGCGCGGGTCTACGAGCGAGCCGGTTTCATCCGGGTCGGTACCGCGTGCGTAGGCGGCTGACGCGCCACAACCGGTTGGTCGTAACGGCGACGGATGCTGGAGGGCTGCAGCCGCAGATCCGCGCCGTAGACGTGGAGGGAGACCGCGCCGTCGTCGGCCACGTGCAGGACGCGCTGGCGGTAGGCGGTCGGGTCACCGATGCGCTGCTCGGGGGTGAGCAGGTCTGGCAGGTGCAGGAACGGGGTCAGCGCGTCGACCACGGCGTCGACCACGGGCCTCGTGCGGTGGTAGGGGCGGACGGCGTCGTCCAAGGCCGCAACGAGACCCTCCTGCAAGGTGGCGGTGTCGGCGTTCAGCGGGGAGGCAAGCACGAGATGGGGCTCCGGTCAGGTCGAGGCTGGTGTTGTCGTGCCACCAGCGTGAGCCCGATGGATTCTCGCCGTATCCGTACCTGCTACGGATCTGTGCGCGCAGATCGCCTCCGTACCGCGTGGATGGACGAGGTGGTCAGCCGGAGCTTCGAAGTTCCGGGGGGAAGCCACCGGTCGCCACCGGTCCCCAGCGGCGGATGACGATGCGGATGAGACATTTGCCCTGCTGCCGCATCGCTGTGCGGTATTCCTCCCAATCGGGGTGTTCCCCGGAGATGCTGCGGTAGTACGACACGAGCGGTTCGAGCGCGTCCGGCAGGTCGATGACCTCGGCGTTGCCGTCGAGCTGCACCCACGGCCCGTCCCAGTCCGCGGACAGAACGCAGAGCGACACCGACGGGTCGCGACGGATGTTGTGCACCTTCGCCCGCTGTGGGTAGGAGGAGATCATCACGCTTCCCGACTCATCGACTCCGCAGGTGATCGGGGACAGCTGTGGGTTTCCGTCGCGTCGCCCCGTGACAAGCACGGCGTGGTGCCGCTCACCGAGAAAGTCCAGCAGCTCGGATCGGTCCACAGTGGACGCTGCAGCGATTCGTGGAGGCATGCGGCGACCCTAGGCTGCGGGAAAGCGGTAGACGTGGTCGTCCCCGTCCAGCGGTTCGCCCCGGCTGACGTTGCTGGACGTGAGCCACAGCGCGCCGTCCGGTCCCTCGACGACCGTACGCAGCCGGCCGTAGACACCCTCCAGCACCGCCACCGGCGCGCCGAGTTGCCCAGGCCCCGTGACCGGAACCGTCCACAGCCGCCGGCCGCCGAGCGCCGCGACGTACAACGTCTGCCCGATGACCGCGGCACCGGAGGGCGATGCCTCCGCGGTCGTCCACGTCACGAGAGGGTTGACGAATCTGCCCTCGAGGTCGCCCGCACCCTCGACGATCGGCCAGCCGTAGTTGCCACCCGCTTCGATGAGATTGATCTCGTCGAACTGGTTCTGCCCGAACTCCACGCCGTACATAGCCCCGCTGTCGTCCCACGCCAGGCCCTGCACGTTGCGGTGCCCGACGCTGTAGACCAGCGAGCCCGGGAAGGGATTGTCCGCCGGCGGCGTGCCGTCCGGTGTCATTCGCAGGATCTTCCCGTTGAGGCTGTCGGTATCCTGCGCGTTGTCGGTGTTCCCGGCGTCGCCGGTACCCGCATACAGCATCCCGTCGGGACCGAAGGCGATCCGGCCGCCGTTGTGGATCTCTGCGTTCTCGATGCCCTCGACGAGGACCTCCGCATCCCCGCCCAGGGGGAAGCGCACGATCCGATTGTCCTCGTCCGTCGTGTAGTACGCGTAGACGTAGCCATCTGTGTCGTATGAGGGGGAGACGGCCAGGCCGAGCAGGCCGCCCTCGCCCAGGTCCGCCACGCCGGGCAGCGTCATCTCCTCGGACTGCTCGCCGGCGGCCGTGACCCGCAGGATGCGCCCGGTGGTGCGCTCGGCGACGAGCGCGTCCCCGTCGGGCAAGAAGGCCAACCCCCAGGGCACCGAGATGTCGGTCGCGACGGACTCGGCCGGGCCGAAACCCTCGATCGGACCGTTGCCCGGATCGGCATTGCCCGGATCGGCCGGTGTCGTCGAAGACGGCTCCGCTGGCGCGGACGTCGACCGGGTGGGGTCACCGCTGCTGCCGGGCGGCGAAGACGGTTCGTCGCTCCCGCACGCCACCAGCAGCAGAACGGCGAGAAGAACCGAGGCGAGGCGGGTCGGTGTACGGCGACTCGGCGGCATGACAAGCACGTTGCGTGCTGGCGGGCCGGAACACAACCCCCGTCGTGATCATGGGGCTCGACCGGTCAGGACCGGCCGAGCCCCATGATCATCGAAGCTTGCGTCAGCCGGTGGTGACCCGGACCAGGGCGCCCTTGCCGAAGACCGGCTCGGTGACGAAGATCTCGCCCTTCGGTGAGACGTCCATGCCGCCGGGCAGGATCAGCTGATCGGGAACCAGTTCCGTCGCCGCCCCGCCGCCGGCGGGAATGCGGAACAGCCCGCCGAAGGGATCGGCGACACCGGACTCGAACGCGAGCCAGCTGTCCTTGTTGAATTCCAGTACGTACATGCTGCCGTCAGGACCCGGCGCCAGGTCGAAGATCGACGTGAAGCCGTCGGCGTAACGGGTGCAGTCGCCGGTGTCGGGCGCTTCCGGGTCGCAGACAGCGCCCACCGCGTCCGGCGCGATCCGCCAGATCTGCGATGTGCCCGGCGTGGCCGGGAAGCCGCGGAGCTCACCGACGTAGTAGTAGCCGTCGCTGCCGAGCGTGACCGAAGTCGCAACGCCCTCAGAGGGGATCGGCGTACCTGGTGGCGGGTCGGGAAGGAAGTCGGGACTCAGCACGGTGCGTGGCTTGATCCGAGCGACGGTCACGATATCGCCGTCGGGGTAGACCCGCAGCAGGTCGTTGCCCGCGGCATCGGCGACGAGCGCGCTGCCGTCGGGCAGGCCCTGTACGCCGAATGGGTTGGAGTCGAACGCATCGCCGTCGAGTGGCTCGGGGTCGGGGTCGGTGAGCTGGTAGGCCTGGATGTCGGCGAGCGGGGTCGCTTCCTGCGACATTGCGGTCCACCGGTACAGCGTGCCCGCTCCCGTGCCGGGCGCACCGCCGGTGGTCAGGATCCACGTCGTACCACGGACCGTGGAGACCGCCGGCGCGAAGCCGGGAGTCACGTTGGCCAGGACGTCGATCTTCTGCTTGTTCCCGGCGCCGGTGACCCGGCTGACGGTGCCGTCGGACTCGGAGTACACGATCCGGCCGGCCGGTCCCACCGCGACGCCGCGTGGCCCGTTGAGACCGTTGACTTCCAGGGTGATGCCGTTTGCACCGGACGCCGCGCCGGGGCTGAATGTCAGCCCTGCCATGACTACCGCCGTGGCGGCGCCCGCGCGCAGCGCGCGACCGAGATGTGATGTGGCCATGCTGAGTTGCCTCCAGATCACTTGCAACAGATGCACGGAGTAGCACCTGCGCTTTGACGGACAACTCACCACCGGACGCTTGCGTTGTCAACGGGCTGACCCGCCCCGAAAAGGTGACCCTGCGGTGGGCTTTTCAGCTCGATGAACAGGCAGTAGCCGGCCCTTCACTCACAGGCGTCAAATCAGCTTAAAGCAGACTTACTGCTCATAGCGCGGGACGATTGTTGCCCGGGCGATGGTATGGCTGAACAGGTTGAATCCGAGGAAGGCCGGTCGCGCGTCGGCGGGGACGCCCAGGTCCTCGACGTCGACGGCATGGACGACGGTGAAGTACCGGTGCTCGCCGTGACCTTCGGGCGGAGCCGCCCCGATGTAGCGCTGAGCGTTGGCGTCGCCGGACAACATCACAGCCCCCTCCGGCAAGCCCGACGGGTCGCTGCCGGCACCCGTGGCGAGTTCGGTGACCGTCGCCGGGATGTTGCACAC
>JACCXW010000328.1 GCA_013696785.1 Geodermatophilaceae bacterium
GCCGCCACGAGTTCGGTGACGCTGCAGTCATCGCCGGCGACGCTCGCGGTCTCCACGAGATGCCGGCAGTCCGCGGAGACCCTTCCCATCGGCTCGCGGACGAGGTCGATCAGCTCCCGGCGGCCGGCAAGAGTGGCGCGCGCGGCATCCTCGTCGTAGGACCGCAAGGACACCCCCGCGGCAAGCAGCCGTACCACCGCGCCAAGGAACAGGCAGTTTCCAGCGGTCTGGCGAAGTACGAGGTCGGCGTACCGCTGGTCCACCCTCCCTCCGTCGACGGAGTCGAGGTAGGCGACGATCGCATTCCGATCCAAGCCCGCCAGCTGTCGTTGCATAACTCCGGGCCGGCCGAGGACATCCCCGACCGCGGCCGAAGCAGGCAACAGCCTGGCGGTGATCACGACGAGCGCTCGAGAGCGAGGTAACTCACCGGCCAGATGTCCGAGCGCTGCGGCCGTGGTGGAGTCCGCCCAATGCAGGTCCTCGACGATGACCAGCAGGCCATTGGGTTCGGCGGCCTGGACGATCGCGTCGGCCAGCCACTCGAACTGGGCGAAGCGAGCAGCCGCCGAACCCTCTGCGGAGCTGCCGAAGTCCTCGTCGCCCGTCGAGGGCAATCGATGGTGGCTGCCGGGCAGCTGGCTGACGATGCGGCGCAGCGGCCAGAGTGGGGGCGCGCCGGTATCGGCCGGACAGCGGCCCCAGACAACGGGGACTGCGCGGCCGCTCGCCACGGCTCCCAGTTCCTCTGCCAGCCGGGTCTTGCCCATCCCCGGTTCGCCCTGGAGCACCGCGAGCCGACCTCGACCGGCCTGCGCATCGGTCAGCCAGCCGCGCAGTTCGGTCAGCTCCTGTTCCCGCCCGACGAAAAGGCCCGCGGGAGCGTAGGCACCGCCCATCCGTGCAGTATCACGTCGCCCGCTGCGCCAGGACACCGCTTTCCGCCTCCAGACCCACTGCCTAGCCGCCGAGTGACGCGGCCGTCACCACCATCAGCCGGGCGGAACGTGGGCGGGGCGGCCGAACATGGGCGACACGACGCGTATCCGTACTACATATCCGTACCGGCACCGACGCCTGCGCTCCGCCGTGGCCTGAGGCTGACCTCCACAGCAACCAGGAGGACACCATGCACATGAGGATCACCCCCCTCACCGCCCCGGCCGACGCAACCGTGACCGAGTTGGAGCAGCACCGCGGTCTGGTCTCGGCGCTCGTGCTCCGTCCCATGGACCAGCAACAGACCATTCTCGTCAGCGTCTGGGACGCGGTCGAGGACGCCGACGAGGCCGTCGGAACCGCCGGGGGCCGGGACTACCCCGACACCACGTTCGAGGCCGCTACCGGCGCCCACGAGCGCCCGGCGTACGGGCAGCTCATCTCCTTCGACGGCCCGCGCCCTCGGGCCGAGGCCGACGCGATCGACCGGGCCAACCGGGAGCGGATCGCCCCGGCCGTCCGAGGCGTTCCCGGCAACGTCGGGGCATACCTCGGTCGCGCTCCCGACGGCTCGCTCGCAGTCGTTGCCTTGACGACCTCGCTGCAGGCCGTCGAGGACACCAATCAGGCGATCATGTCGACGAGCCTGCTGCCGGGCGAGGATCCCGCGACGCTCACCGGGCCGTCCCGCATCCAGATCTCCTGGGTGTTGGCGGCGTCCCGTCGCACCGTTCCCATCCCCCACTGACCGGTTCTCACCACCACAAGGAGTTCGTCATGTCCCCTTTCTCTGGTTCGGCTACTACCCGCTTGTACGCCGCTCCGGGTACCTGGACGCTCGCCGCCCCCACCACGGCCGGGTTCAGCGTCGGAAGCCTCGGCGTCAGGAAGGTCGCCGGCACGATCCCAGTGATCACCGCTCAGGTCGAGGTCGCTGAGGACGGCAGCGTCCGCGGCGTCGGCGCCGTGCTCAACATCGATCGGATCGACACCGGGCACACCAAGCGAGACAAGGACTTGCGCAAGCGGGGACTGCTCTATCTGGACAACTACCCGACGCTGACGTTCAGCGGCACCCAGGCGACCCCGGGCGAGGCAGGCTGGGCTGTCACTGGCCTACTCACGTCAAGGGCGCGACGCGGCCGATCACCGTTCAGGCGACCACTTGGGAACACGACGACGACACCGTGCAGGTGCGCTTGACGGGTCGGCTGGACCGTCGGGACTACGGCATCAAGGCGCCGAGGTTCCTGATCTCTGCTTCTGTCCTGTTCGACATCGACGCGAGATTCAGGCGCACCTGAAGAGCCGGCTCCCGCCGCGGACCTACCCGATGCGGGACTCCGGGGTGGAGCCGGTCAGCCGGTAGTACAGGTACGCCCCGGTCTCCCGGACGATCGAGCGCAGCTGGGTCTCGCG
>JACCXW010000211.1 GCA_013696785.1 Geodermatophilaceae bacterium
ACCGCGCTGGCGCGACCCGGTGTGGTGCGCGGGGTCCTGCACGAGTCCGCCGATCAGGCTGCGCTGTTCGCACCCCTGGCCAAGGCCGTGTACCGGCCCCGGACGGTCGGGGATGTGGTGCAGCAGGTCCCCGCAGCGATCCAAACCGCGCTGACGTGTCCCCGCGGCCCGGTGTACGTGGACATCCCGACCGACCTGCTCGCCCGGCCGGCGCCACCATGCCTGTCATGGGCCGTGACCAGGGTGGCCCCGCACGAGGACGACGTCGACCGGCTCGTCGCCGAACTGGCCGCCGCGGAACGCATTGTCATCTGGGCCGGTGGCGGCGTCGTGCAGGCAGACGTCGCGCCGGAACTCGCCGCTGCGGCCGCGCGGCTGAGCGCGCCGGTCGTGACGAGCTGGGCAGCCCGCGGCGTGCTTCCACCCGCTCACCCCTGGCTGGTCGGGTTCCCGCCGCACGAGCCGGCCGTCGCCGAGCTCATCGCCGGCGCCGACCTGATGCTGGCAGTCGGCACCGGATTCGACGGCACAACCACCCGGAACTGGACGATGCGCCGGCCGCCCCGGCTCGCCTGCGTCAACGTCGATGCGACAGAGCTGGCCAAGAACTACCCGCCCGACGTCGCCGTGCTCGGCGACGCGAAGCGTGTCCTCGCCGCCGTGGCTGTGCGGGTGCCACCGCGCACGGCTGCCAACCCGATCGCCGACGTGCGGGCCGCCGTACAGGCCAGGCTGGCCGCCGACCCATCCGGTCCGGAGCCGGTTCGGTTGCTGGAATCCATCGAGGCAGCCATCGACGACGAGGTCACCGTCATCGCCGACATGGCGATTCCCGGCTACTGGTGGGTCGGCTACGGCGCCGTCGCCGGACCGCGGCGACTGCAGTACCCGATGGGCTGGGGGACCCTCGGCTACGCCCTGCCGGCATCCGTCGGCGCCGCGACAGTCCGCCCGGTGCTCGCTCTCTGCGGTGACGGCGGCCTGCTCATGGGCGTCGGCGAGCTGGCTACCCTTGCCCAGGAGCGGCTCCCGGTCACCGTCCTGGTCGTGGACGACGGCGGTTACGGGATGCTGCGCTACGACCAGCAGCGCCTCGGCGACCCGCATCGCGGAGTGGATCTCTACTCACCGGACTGGGCCCAGCTCGGCGCCGCCTTCGGCATTCCCACCCAGCTCGTCGGCGACCTGGGCAACCCGCTCCAGCACGCGCTCCAACAGGCCCTGTCTGCCGGCGGCCCCCAGCTGGTCGTCGCAGCCGCCCGGCTGATCCCCCCACTGACGACGTCGCCGCGCTGGGCCGACTGACCTTCCGCGCATACCATCGGTGGCATGGTCACCCCAGCCACGATGTCCCCGCCACGCACGGTTCCGGCTGACATCCCCCGACCCGAGTACGTCGGACACCCGGGGCCGCTGCCGTTCCGCGGGTCTGAGATCAAAGATGCGCCCACGATCGCGGCCATGCGGGTGGCCGGGCGGGTGGCCGCGGAGGCGCTGGCCGAGGTCGGCCGGCACATCGAGCCGGGCGTCACGACCGACGAACTCGACCGGATCGGACACGAGTTCCTGGTCGCCCACGGCGCCTATCCCTCGACGCTCGGCTACAAGGGCTATCCGAAGTCGTTGTGTACGTCGATCAACGAGGTCATCTGCCACGGCATCCCCGACTCGACGGTGCTGCGTGACGGCGACATCGTCAACGTCGACATCACCGGCTACCTCGGCGGAGTGCACGGGGACACCGACGCGACGTTCCCCGTCGGGGACGTCGACGAGGAGTCCCGACTGCTGCTCGAGCGCACCCACGAGGCGATGATGCGCGGCATCAGGGCGGTCAAGCCCGGCCGTTCGATCAGCGTCATCGGCCGAGTGATCGAGTCCTATGCGAAGCGGTTCGGCTACGGCGTGGTCCGCGACTACACCGGGCACGGCATCGGCACCTCGTTCCACACCGGTCTCGTCGTGCTGCACTACGACGAGCCGCGCGTGGACACCGTGCTGGAGCCCGGGATGACGTTCACCGTCGAGCCGATGCTCACCCTGGGCTCGATCGACTACGACATCTGGCCGGACGGCTGGACCGTGGTGACCCGCGACGGCCGCCGCAGCGCACAGTTCGAGCACACCGTGCTCGTGACCGACGACGGTGTCGAGATCCTGACCCTCATCTAGGGTCGAGCGATGCCAGCGGAGGACCGCGCCGGATCTGGCGGTGACGCCCTCTCCGCGCGGACGGCCGTCGTCTGGTCGGTGCTGCACGGCGAGCTCGGGCGCGGCCGAACTGCCCAGCTGTCCGTTGTGGACGTCGGTGGTGGCACCGGAGGATTCGCCGTACCACTGGCCGAACTGGGGCACAAGGTCACGGTCGTCGACCCGAGCCCTGACGCGCTGGCGACGCTGGACCGCCGGGCGCGCACGAGTGAGGTCGCCGATCGGATCCGGGCGATCCAGGGCGACACCGACACCCTGCTCGATCTCGTCGCGACGGAAAGCGCAGATCTCGTCCTGTGCCACAGCCTGCTGGAGGTCGTGGACGACCCGGAGCTCACCCTGCGGCTGGCCGCGGCCGTCCTCCGCGCAGGCGGCGCACTCAGCCTGCTCGTCGCCAACCGCGCCGCGGCTGTCTTGTCCCGGGCCATGGGCGGACATTTCGCCGATGCCGAGCGGGCCCTGCTCGACCCGGCCGGGCGGTGGGGCGACGGCGACGGGACCTCCCGCAGGTTCGACGCCGCACGGCTGCTCACCATGCTCACCACGGTCGGCCTGTCCGTCGAGCAGGTGCACGGCGTCCGTGTGGTCGCCGATCTCGTGCCCGGCGCGGTGGCCGACGGCGCCGGAGAGTCGCTGGTCGGCGTCGAACTCACGCTGGCCGGCCTGTCGCCGTACCGGGACATCGCCACCCAGCTGCATGTGCTCGCCCGTAAGCCCTGACCCGCCGGGATAAGCTGATTCGAACACACATTCGAGGGGAGCTTCGTGCCAGCCGGTCCTGATGCCTCCGACGCCGGGTGCCGGTTCCTGCATGTCGACATGGATGCGTTCTTCGCCAGCGTCGAGGTGCGTCGTCGGCCCGAACTGCGTGGCAAGCCGGTCATCGTCGGCGGGGACGGGAACCGCGGCGTGGTCACCTCGGCGACGTACGAAGCGCGTGCCTGCGGGGTGCACAGCGCGATGCCGATGGGACGGGCCAAGCGACTCTGCCCCCAGGCGATCGTCGTCCCCGGCGACATGCGCCTGTACGCCGAGACCTCCGCCGGCATCATGGCCCTGTTCCGGTCGATCACCCCGCTGGTCGAACCGCTGTCGCTGGACGAGGCGTTCCTCGACGTCGCCGGCGCCCGGCGGCGACTTGGGAGCCCACGGGAGATCGCCGTCTGGATCCGAGCCCGGATCGAGGACGAGCAGGGGATCACGTGCTCGGTGGGCGTGGCCTCCACCAAGTTCGTCGCGAAGCTCGCCTCCACGCACAGCAAGCCCGACGGACTGCTGGTCGTCCCGGTCGAAGGCGTGATCCGGTTCCTGCATGCGCTGCCGGTCTCGGCACTGTGGGGGGTCGGCGCCAAGACCGAGGAGCATTTGACCCAACTGGGCCTGCGCTCGGTGGGCCAAGTGGCGCACACCCCGCTGCCGACGCTGCAGCGAGCGCTCGGGCCGGCGCTGGGGGCCCATCTCTACGCGCTGTCCTGGGGCCGCGACGAGCGCGTCGTCGTACCGCACGAGCCGGAGAAGTCGATCGGATCGGAGGAGACATTCGGCTCCGACGTCGACGACCCCGCGGTGATCTACCGCGAGCTGTTGCGACTGTCGGAACGGACCGCGGCCAGGTTGCGCTCGGCTGGAGCACTGACACGGACGGTCAGCATCAAGGTCCGCTTCCACGACTTCACCACCCTGACCAGGGCCCGCACGCTGCGGATTCCCACCGACGTCGGCCAGGAGATCTTCGAGGTGGCCAGTCAGCTCTACGACGCCCTCGGTCTGGAACGGGCGCGGATCCGGCTGGTCGGCGTGCGCGCGGAAGGCCTGCTGCCAGCCGCCGAGGCCCCGGTTCAGCTGCTGCTCGGCGCCCGCGAGCACGGCTGGCGCGATGCCGACACCGCGGCGGATCGGGCCGCGCGGCGCTTCGGTGCCGGCGCCGTGCGCCCTGCGACGCTGCTGGATCCAGTGTCCGACCCGACCCGGCCGGGCCGCGAGAGGCGCCGTGACGGACACCGTGATGGACACCGTGATGGACACCGTGCCAAGGCGCCGCCGGAGGGCATGCGTCCCGCCGGCGACAGCGAGACGTAGCCAAACCGGAACAACCTCGCTCTCCGTTCGCCTTTCGCCCAGCGCGAACGGCTCGTATCCTTAGCTGCAGCGGGTACTCACCCGCTGCCGCCTCTCGCTCGTCCGGCAACGCCGGTCGAGCTGACGCACTACCGGGAGGATCGCCGTGCCGCTCTCAGAGCACGAGCAGCGCCTGCTCGAGCAGATCGAGCGCGCGCTGATCGACGACGACCCGAAGTTTGCCTCGACCGTGCGCTCAACCGACCTGCGCACGCGGGCCAAGCGGAAGATCCGGCTCTCTGTCCTCCTCGTCATCGTGGGGTTGGCGCTGCTCGTCGGGGGCGCCGTCAACCAGATGGTTCCGCTCGGCGTGTTCGGCTTCCTGGTCATGTTTGCAGGCGCCGGTTACGCGGTGCTCAACTACAAGCAACTGTCCGGCGTTGCCGACATGCGCCCGGTCGACGGCAAGCCCGCCGGTGCCGACCGCAAGCAGCGCAAATCTCCGCTGAAGAGCCGTCTCGAAGAACGCTTTCGCCGCCGCTACGACGAGTAACCAGTCTCGACCCGCAGGCTCAATTCCCGGTGTGAGCCGACTGCGGCGTCCGCATCGACCGCCACCGGGCCCGCGTCCGGCCGCGCATGTCCTCGAGCCCCTGAGCCATCCGCCGCAACGACGACGACGGCAGTAGGACGGCCCGCACCCGGTCGCGACGCGAGGCGTCCTGGCTGATCGCCTTGGTCACGATGCGCGTGGCCGCGGCGAGATCGCCCTCGGTCTGCGCGTGCGACGCCGGGGCATAGCGCGCCCGCTCCTCGGCGGTGGCCAGCAGCCGGATCGCGTCGCCCCCTGCCTTGTCGAAGGAGTGCTCTCGAGCCAGCCGTCGGGCCACCGCACGGGGTGTCTCCGCGCGCGGCGTCGAGGCGCCGAGGTCCGCGGCCGTCGCCAGCATCTCGTCCCACGCGGAGTGGGCAGCGGTTACGCCGCCGGCCGCCGCCGCGCGCAGCCGGCCACGGCGAGCCGTCAGCCGAAG
>JACCXW010000350.1 GCA_013696785.1 Geodermatophilaceae bacterium
GCAGTCGAGGCACTCGCCGCCGTCCTCGGCGGCACGACCTCGCTGCACACCAACGCCCTCGACGAGGTGCTCGCGCTGCCGAGCGAGAAGGCCGCGCAGATCGCCCTGCGCACCCAGCTCGTGATCGCCGAGGAGACCGGCGTGGCCAACGTCGCGGACCCGCTCGGCGGCTCGTGGTACGTCGAGGCGCTGACCGACGAGCTGGAGCGGCAGGCCGAGGAGATCTTCACCCACATCCGCGAGATGGGAACCGACGGAACGATGACGTCGGGGCTGCTTCGGGGCATCGAGGACGGCTGGTTCATGTCCGAGATCGCCGAGGCCGCCTTCGTCTACCAGCGGCAGCTGGAGAAGAGCGAGAAGAAGGTCGTCGGCGTCAACGTGCTCACCCGGTCGGTGGAGGACCCGCTGGAGATCCTGCGGGTCAGCCACGAGGTCGAGATCGAACAGAACCGCGCGCTCGGTGCCCGCCGCACCGCCCGTGACGACGACGCCGCCCGGGCGGCCGTACGCCGGATGGTCGACGTAGCGCGCACCGACGAGAACATGGTTCCCGCCATGCTCGAGGCCTGCCGGGCCGAGGCCACTCTCGGCGAGATCTGTGAGGCGCTGCGCGAGGAGTGGGGCGCCTACACCGAACCGGCCCGCTTCTAGCCGCTCCTCGGCGCGTCAGCGTCTCGGCCGATCTGGGAGACTCGTTCGCATGCAACCTGGTGAAACCCGACTCGCCGCGTCGATGGCCGGCGCCCTCGACCTGTCCGCCCTCAAGGCGCGGGCGACAGCTCCGCCGCCCGCTCCGGGTGGTCCTGCCCCAGCGGCGAGCCCGAACGTGGTCGATGTCACCGAAGCGACCTTCCAGACCGAGGTGATCGATCGCTCCATGCAGGTACCGGTCGTGATCGATCTGTGGGCGGACTGGTGCCAGCCCTGCAAGCAGCTCTCCCCGATCCTGGAGAAGCTCGCCGCCGAGGGGGGCGGTTCCTGGATCCTCGCCAAGATCGACGTCGACGCGAACCAGCGGATCGCCCAGGCACTGCGGGTACAAGGCATCCCCGCCGTCAAGGCCGTCGTACAGGGTCAGCTCGCCGCCGAGTTCAGCGGATCCATCCCGGAGGCGGAGGCGCGGCAGTTCATCGCTGCCCTGCTGGAGGCAGCCGGTGGCCCTCCTCCCCCTGCCGGCGCCGAGGACCTGCCGCCGGAGCCTGAAGACCCGCGCGTGATCGCTGCCGAGGACGCGCTGGAGCAGGGCGATCTCGACGAGGCGGCCCGCATCTACACCGACATCGTGACCGCCGAGCCGGCGCATCCGTTTGCAGCGGATGCCCTGCGCCAGGTCCAGCTGATGCAGCGAATCGGTCAAGCGGGACCGGACCCCGTCGCCGCTGCGGATGCCGCGCCGCAGGACGTCACCGCGCAGTGCGCCGCGGCGGACGCCCTCGTCGCCACGGGCGACGTGGACGGCGCCTTCGCCCGTCTCATGGAGGTCGTACGCCGAGGTCCGGGAGCCGACCGCGACCAGGCCCGCGAGCATCTGGTGGAGCTGTTCGCGGTGGTCGGCGGCGACGACCCGCGGGTGGTAGCGGCTCGCCGCGCCCTCACGAACGCTCTGTTCTAGCTAGACACCGACATCGCAGGCGGACGGCCCGCGGACGAACCCCTGCCGGAACAGATCGACCAGCTGAAAACCTGACAGCCCCACGTCGGGCAGCACGGTCGGATTCTCGCCGTACTCGAGCAGCACCTGGATCGACTCGTCGACGTCACCGGGTGAGATGGTGGCCCCGGCATCGATGTTGGCCAGGAAGAACTGGCTGGTGTACCAGCCGGTCAGGCAGACGCTGCTGCGCAACGCCTCCTCGCCGCGATAGTCCAGGCCCAGCTGACCGCGGGCGGCCTGCGCGTAGTTGATGGACAGCAGCGTCGATACGGCGAAGTCACCGACCTCGCTGTGGATCGTCGGCATCAGGGACTGGTTGTCGAAGTCGACCCGGTTCTCCGGCTCGCAGAACGTGACGTCGCGGCGCTGCCTGGCCCCGTCGCACTCCGGTCGGGCGCCCTCGTACGGCTGCAGCGTCGGCGGCTGCCACTCGGCGTCGAAGACCTCGCTGAACTGGGTAGCCCAGAACGCATCCAGGGTCTCCTCGCTGATCGTGATGGAGTCGTCGTACGGCGCGTTGCCCTCGTTGTCGAAGTCCGTCTGGTCGTTGAACTCCTGCTGGGTGAAGATCCGGTTGTCCGTGAAGTTGTCCTTGCACGCCTGTGCGCCGTCGTCGTAGCCCTCCTGGAAGGCGCTCACCCGGTCGAAGTAGGAGCCGTGCGCGCCATCCTCCATCGGTCCGGAGCCTGGCGCGTCACGAAGCAGCAGGTAGCCGCGCAGGACGTCGTCCAGCTCGGAGGCCCTGATCAAGAAGTGCTGGGCGTTGTCCTCGGCCACCCAGCCGGTCCAGGCGCCGGCGAAGCAGTCCGCCTGCGTCTCGAACACGATCGACAGCGTGCTCGGCGGTGACTCGCGGCCCTGGACGGCGTGCCCGAACTCGTGCGCCATCACCAGCGCCGGGATGAAGCGGCCGTAGTCTGCGGCCAGCCCGGCGAGCAGCGTGCGGTCGTACACGACGTTGTCGCCGCCCTCGTCCTGCGGGAAGCAGTAGAAGGCGTTGTTCTCGACGTCTTCAGGCCCGTCGAAGCAGCCGATGTCGTCGGGGTAGTCCTCGTCGTTGAAGTTGTCCGGATCGACGGAGAAGTACCCCCCGGAGAGCGGCTCGAACTCGGCGCCGTACACCTCAGGGAAGGTTTCCTCCCAGAACGTCCCCAGGTCGGCGAGGGCGTTGCGCGACAGGGTGTCGATGTCCTCGTCCGTGGCGCCCACGATCTCGAGCGTGGACGGCGCGACATTGGGGCGTACACCGTCCGAGGTCTCCCCCTGGCCGTCGACGAGCCGGGCACAGCTCGGCACCAGCAGTGCCAGCGTGCACAGCACCACGGCGGTCCGACGCGAACTTGGCGGAAGCATCGTTGGGCACGTCCCTTTCCGTGGACACTCGCGTGCAGGTAGCGATGGTGACACGGCAGCGGAAAAATCGCTGTGAGGGGACTAGTCCCCGTCCGGTATCACCCGGTCGGGTCGCAGCCAGAGCACCCCGAGCGGTGGCAGGTTCAGCCTCGCCGAGAACGGCTGTCCGTGCCAGCTCTCGGCCGTCGCCGTCACCGCGCCCATGTTCCCGACACCGGAGCCGCCGTAGACGTGCGCGTCGGTGTTGACGACCTCGGTCCACTGGCCTTCGAGCGGCAGCCCGAGGCGGTAGCCGATGTATGGGACACCGGCGAAATTCGCCACACAGGCAAGCGTGCCGCCGTCGGCACCGCGCCGGATGAACGAGAAGACGTTGCTCAATGCGTCGTTCGCGTCGATCCACTGGAAACCAGCCGGATCCGCGTCAAGGGACCACAACGCCGGACTGTCCCGGTAGACGCGATTCAGGTCGGCGACGAGCCGTTGTACGCCGTGGTGCGCCGGCGACTCCAGCAGCCACCAGTCCAGTGACCGGCCGTCGGCCCATTCCGCGTCCTGAGCGAACTCACTGCCCATGAAGAGCAGTTGCTTGCCCGGGTGCGCCCACATGTAGGCGAGCAGGCAGCGCACGTTGGCCAGCTGCTGCCAGCGGTCGCCCGGCATCTTGCGCAGCAACGAGCCCTTGCCGTGCACCACCTCGTCATGGCTGATCGGCAGGACGAAGTTCTCCGAATACGCGTACATCAGCGAGAACGTCATCTGCTGGTGGTGGTGGCTGCGGTGGACGGGCGCTCGGGCCGCGTACCCGAGGGTGTCGTGCATCCAACCCATGTTCCATTTGAAGCCGAAGCCCAGCCCGCCGAGGTGTGTCGGCCGCGTGACCCCCGGCCACGACGTCGACTCCTCCGCGATGGTGATCGCTCCCGGGACCCGTTTGTAGACGGTCGCGTTCATCTCCTGCAGAAAGGCGACCGCCTCAAGGTTCTCCCGCCCGCCGTACTTGTTGGGTAGCCACTGCCCCGGGCCGCGGGAGTAGTCGAGGTAGAGCATCGAGGCGACGGCGTCGACCCGCAGGCCGTCGATGTGGAACTCCTCCAGCCAAAACAGCGCGCTGGCAACCAGGAAGTTTCGGACCTCCCTGCGGCCGAAGTCGAAGACCAGGGTGCCCCAGTCCGGCTGCTCGCCCCGGCGCGGGTCGGCGTGCTCGTACAGCGCCGTGCCATCGAAGCGGGCGAGCGCGAAGCTGTCCGTCGCGAAGTGCCCGGCGACCCAGTCCACGATGACACCGACCCCGGCCCGGTGCAGCCGGTCGACGAGGTAGCGCAAATCGTCCGGCTCGCCGAATCGCGCGGTCGGGGCGTAGAAGGAGGTTGCCTGGTACCCCCACGATCCGCCGTAGGGATGCTCCGCGACCGGCAGCAGTTCGACGTGGGTGAAGCCGGTCTCATTCACGTACTCGACGAGTTCCTCGGCGAGCTCGCGGTAGGACAGGCCGGCCCGCCAGGACCCGAGGTGCACCTCGTACGTGCTCATCGGTGCCGCGTGCCACTCGGTCTCCGCACGTCGGCTGAGCCACTCCTCGTCACCCCAGGTGTACGACGACGCGTACACCTTGGATGCGGTGTCCGGCGGAATCTCGGTGGCGAAGGCCATCGGATCTGCCTTGGCCCGCCACACCCCGTCCGCGCCCAGAACCGCGAACTTGTACAGCATGCCGGAGGTGACGCCCGGCACGAAGATCTCCCAGACGCCGGTCGACCCGAGGGCACGCATCGAGTAGGCGCGCGCCTGCCAGTAGTCGAAGTCGCCGGTGACCCGGACGCCACGAGCGTTCGGCGCCCACACCGCGAACGAGACGCCCACGACCGGGCCGCCGGGGGTGTCGTAGGCCCGCACGTGGGCACCCAGCACGTCCCAGAGCCGCTCGTGCCGCCCCTCGGCAATCAGGTGCTGGTCCATCTCACCGAGCGTGGGCAGCCATCGGTAGGGGTCGTCGACGTCGTGGGTAGCGTCCTCGAAGTCGACCTCGAGCCGGTAGTCCTGCGGTTTGCCGGCGTGGCTGCCGACGAACAACCCGCCCTCGTGGACGCGGTCCAGTGTGACCCGCCGCTTGCCGACGACCGCGGTGACGGCGAGAGCCTCCGGCCGCAATGTGCGGATCACGGTCCTGGAGCCGGCCGGGTGGGCGCCCAGGATGGCGTGCGGGTCGGCGTGCTCTCCGGCGACCAGCCGGGCCAGTTCCGCCGGTGTCGGCTCGGTCACAGCGGACCCTTCATGCGGTCTGTGCCAACCGGGCGAGCGAGGCGAGCGGGATGGGAAGCCAGTGCGGGCGGTTGCGCGCCTCGTACACCGCTTCGTAGACGGCCTTGTCCGCCTCGAATGCCCGCAGCAGCGCCGCTTGCTCGCCCGGGTCGCTGCCGGTGACCTTCGCGTAGCCGTCGCAGAACGCCTGCCGGTTGCGTCCGGCCCACTCGTTGGCCCGGTAGTCCAGCTGCGGGTCGGTGTGCCCCTCGACGAGGAGGTGTCGCGCGGCGTAGTCGAAGGAGCGCAGCATCCCGGCGATGTCACGAAGCGGACTGTCCAGACCGCGGCGGGCGGCCAGCGGTCGAGCCGGTTCGCCCTCGAAGTCGAGGATCGTCCAGCCCTGGTACGTCCGGAGCACCTGGCCGAGGTGGTAGTCGCCGTGGACGCGTTGCACCGGGATCGGTTCGGCGAGTTCGGCGAGTTCGGCGAAGCAGGCCCGCAGGCCCTCGGCGTGGGAGGCGAGCTCGGGTACGACGTCGAGCGCCGCGTCCAGCCGCGCGCTCATGCCGGCCACGACCCCGCCGAGTTCGTCGCCGTCGATGGTGCCCGTCGGCAGCACCGCGGCCAGGTCGGCATGGACCGAGGCCGTCGCCCCACCCAGGCGGTAGGACTCGCTGGCGAAGTCCCCGCCGACCTCGTCGGGGTGCAGGTCGCCCTCGGCGTACAGGTCGCGGATGCTCGCCGCCGCCAGTGACCAGCCGTCGCTAGCCGCGGGCAGGAACGTCTGCAGCATCGCGATCGTGCCGTCCTCCTGACCCTTGGACTTCTCACCCTCGATCGCGAGAAAACCGAGCAACGGGGCGACGTGCGGATTCTTCCTGGCATGCAGCGCGTCGTGGATCTCGACATCCGGGTTCAGCCCGGGTTCGAGCCGGCGGAACAGCTTCAGGATCGCCGAATCGCCGAACACGAGGGAACTGTTGCTCTGCTCGGTGCTGACGATGTCGCCGGGGAGGTTGAGGGGGACCGTGGCGCCGGGTTCCAGGTGGAACCGCAGCTCCCGGTGCTCATGCCGAGCGGCGAACAGGTCGAGCCACAGCGGGGTGGCTTGGCGGTCGCGCATGGCGTCGTAGACCCAACGCGGCTCCTCGTCAAGTTCGCCGACGAGCACCCGCTCGAGTTGCTCGTCCCGGACGGACCGTCGGCTCAGCGGGACGATGAACGTGTCCTTGCCGCCGTCGCTGAAGACGACGTACACAAGATGCAACTCCACCAAGGGATCCGAGCTCAATTCGATGGCCCTTGTGTCCACAGTGGACAGAACCCGCCCCTTGCCGGCGAACCATCTCTGCTCGGGCATCCACACCTTGAGGAGCTCGCCCAGCTTCATGAGCGCCCATCCGTGCGGCTCAACTGGAACCAGTAAAAACCGTGCCCGGCCAGTGTGAACATGTACGGCAACACCCCGATCTCAGGGAACACGACCCGCCCGGTCAGCTCCGTCGGCGTCCATCCGTCGAAGCGACGCAGGTCCAGCTCGGCGGGCTGCGGAAACCGCGACAGGTTGTTGACACACAGCACGACGTCGTCGCCGTACTCGCGGATGTAGGACAGCACGGTGGGATTGCGAGAGCCGACCTCGGTCAGCGTGCCCATCGCGAGCGTCGGGTGCTGCTTTCGCACCTCGATCATCCGGCGGGTCCAATAGAGGAGCGAGGTCGTGTTGCGCATCTGTGCCTCGACGTTGAGCGCCTGGTAGCCGTAGACGGCGTCGGAGATCGGTGGGAGGTGTAGCCGCTGCGGGTCGGCGGTGGAGAATCCGCCGTTGCGGTCAGGCGTCCACTGCATCGGCGTACGCACGCCGTCACGATCGCCGAGCCAGATGTTGTCACCCATCCCGATCTCGTCGCCGTAGTAGAGCACCGGTGACCCGGGCAGGGACAGCAGCAAGGCGGTGAACAGCTCGAGCTGGTTGCGGTCGTTGTCCAACAGCGGTGCGAGCCGGCGCCGGATCCCGATGTTGGCCTTCATGCGGGGATCCTTGGCGTACTCCGCCCACATGTAGTCGCGTTCCTCGTCGCTGACCATCTCCAGGGTCAACTCGTCGTGGTTGCGCAGGAAGATGCCCCACTGACAGTTCGGCGGGATCGCCGGAGTCTGCGCCAGGATCTCCGAGATCGGGAAGCGGGACTCCCGGCGTACACCCATGAACAGGCGGGGCATCACCGGGAAGTGGAACGCCATCTGGCATTCGTCGCCCTTCTCCGGATCGCCGAAGTACTGGACGACGTCGGCCGGCCACTGGTTCGCCTCGCACAGCAGCAACCGGTCGGAGTACTCCGCGTCGACCATCGTCCGCAACCGCCGGAGGAACTCGTGCGTCCGCGGCAGGTTCTCGCAGTTCGTGCCCTCCTCCTCGAACAGGTACGGAACGGCGTCCAGCCGGAACCCGTCGATACCCAGATCCAGCCAGAACCGCAGCGAGTCGAAGATGGCGGCCTGTACGGCGGGGCTCTCGAAGTTCAGGTCGGGCTGATGGCTGAAGAAACGGTGCCAGTAGAACTGGTTGCGCACCGGGTCATGCGTCCAGTTCGACGTCTCGGTGTCGACGAAGATGATCCGCGCGTCGGGATATCCGGTGTCCTTGTCGCTCCACACGTAGAAGTCGCCGTACGGCCCGGTCGGATCGGACCTCGACGCCTGGAACCACGCGTGCTGGTCGCTCGTGTGGTTCATGACGAAGTCGATGATCACCCGCATGCCACGTTCATGAGCGGCGTTGAGGAACTCGTGGAAGTCCTCGATCGTGCCGTACTCCGGCAGCACCGAGCAGTAGTCGGCGACGTCGTACCCGCCGTCACGCAGCGGGGAGGCGAAGAACGGCGGCAGCCAGAGACAGTCGACGCCCAGCCACTGCAGGTAGTCCAGTCTTCCGATCATGCCTTGGATGTCGCCGGTGCCGTCGCCGTTGCTGTCGGCGAATCCGCGGACCAGGACCTCGTAGAAGACCGCTCGCTTGTACCACTCGGGGTCGGGCTCGGCAGGCAGCCCGGTGTGCATGGACTGGCTCATGTCGTGCTCACGTGCCGTACCTCCGCAGGACGAAGATGTGCGCCGGCTCGTGGTGCGGATTGAGCTCGACGTAGTTGAACTGACCCCAGTGGTACGTGTCGCCGGTGATCTGGTCCTGCACCGCGAAACGGTCGTGCCAGTCCATGCCGAGCGCGGGCATGTTCATTCCGACGGTGGCGGTCTGCCCGACATGGCTGTCCAGTGAGCACACGACCAGAACGGTGTCCTCGCCGTCCCGCTTCGAGAACGCGATCACCTTGTCGTTGTCGGTGCTGTGGAAGCGCAGGCTGCGCAGGTTCTGCAGGGCCTTGTGCTCCCGCCGGATCCAGTTGAGCCGGGTGAGGTACGGCGCCAGCGTCCGCCCCTCCCGCCGCACGCCCTCCCAGTCCCGAGGCCGCAGTTGGTACTTCTCCGAGTGCAGGTACTCCTCGCTGCCGGTGCGGACCGGGACGTGTTCGAACAGCTCGTACCCGGAGTAGACCCCCCAGGTGGGGGACATCATGCTGGCCAGGACCGCCCGGATCTTGAACATCGGCGGCCCGCCGTACTGCAGGCTGTCGTGCAGGATGTCCGGGGTGTTGACGAAGAAGTTCGGCCGCATGTAGTCCGCTGCGGCGACGAGTTCCCGGCCGTACGCCTCCAGCTCGGCCCGTTCCGTCCGCCACGTGAAGTACGTGTAGGACTGCGTGAAGCCGACCTTGGCCAGGGTGTGCATCATCGCCGGCCGGGTGAACGCCTCGGCGAGGAACAGTACGTCGGGGTGCTCCTGCTTCACCTGCCAGATCAGCCAGTGCCAGAAGTTCAGTGGCTTGGTGTGCGGGTTGTCGACCCGGAAGATCTTGACGCCGTGGTCGATCCAGTGGGTGAGGACGCGCAGCGACTCCGCGTAGATGCCTTCAGGGTTGTTGTCGAAGTTGATCGGGTAGATGTCCTGGTACTTCTTCGGCGGGTTCTCGGCGTACGCGATGGTCCCGTCAGGCAACGTGGTGAACCACTCCGGATTGGACGACACCCAGGGATGATCCGGTGCGACCTGCAGCGCGAAGTCCAGGGCGACCTCCATGCCAAGCTCGCGGGTCCGCGCGACGAACGCGTCGAAGTCATCGATCGTCCCGAGATCAGGATGTACGGCGTCGTGCCCGCCCAGCGCGCTGCCGATCGCCCACGGCGACCCGACATCGTGTGCCTCGGTGATCAGGGTGTTGTTGGGGCCCTTTCGGTTGACCTCCCCGATCGGGTGGATCGGTGGCAGGTACACGACGTCGAAGGCCATGTCCTGGATGGCCGGAAGTCGCTCGGCGGCGGTGGACAACGTTCCGTGGGTGGGCCGGCCGTCGATGACCGGACCCTCGGATCGGGGGAAGAACTCGTACCAGCTGCCGTACAGCGCCCGCTCGCGGTCGACCCACACCTCGTGCCGCCGGGACTTGGTGAGGAGTTCGCGGACGGGGTGGACGAGCAGGATCTCGTGCAGTTCGGGCTCGAACGCCGGACTCAGCCGGTGCCGCAGGTCGAGGTCCTCGTCGCGCAGCGTTGCGGCGGCGGTTCTGACCCGGTCCCGCCACTCCTTTGCGACCAATCGCGCCGCCCGGTCCATCAGGTTCGCGCCGATCGCGAGGTCGTTAGCGAGTTCCTGCTCGCTCTGCCCGACCTCGGTCTTCGCCTCGATCGCGTGCCGCCACGTCGCCAGCGGGTCGCTCCACGCCTCGACGACGAACGTCCAGCGGCCTTCCCGGTCGGGAGTGACCGTGGCGTGCCAGCGATCGGTGCCCGGCGCGCCAGGGACCATTGACAGGAACGGCGGGCGGTCCCGTCGCCCCGGGGGATCGCTGGGCGGAGTCCAGACGACATTGCAGCCGACCCGGTCGTGTCCCTCGCGGAAGACGGTTGCCGAGATGGGCAGTTGCTCGCCCACCACGGCTCTGGCGGGGTATGCCCCGCAGGAGATGGAGGGTGAGATGTCGGTGATTCCGAGGCGTCCAGTCATCGCCGGCAACGCTACCGAGGCACGCCGGTTTGCCCGAATCCCCCTCCCGCCCCGAGCCTCCCCCCGCGCCCGCCCCTTACCCCGGTGATCATGAACATTCGGACACGCTGATCCGGGCGATTCTGCCTAAATCGGACCCCACATCTTCATGATCGCGCGGGCGTGGCCGCCGGCGCATCGAGCTGGGCTGGCAGGGGGGCGACTGGGGCGGGTCAGAGGCCGAGCTGGCGCCGGGCCTCGTCCACCTCGGGTGACAAGCCGGGGCGCAGGGCGGCGATTCGAGCCGGCGCCGCTCGAAGGGCCGATTGGGCGTCCCACACGATCTGATTCCGCGCCCGGTAGACGTCATGGTCGGTGTACCGGAGTACGAACCAGCCACGGCTGACCAGCCAGTTCTGCCGCGTCCGGTCCCGGCGGAACACCTGACGATCGGTGTGTACGGCGAACCCGTCGTACTCCAGCCAGATCAGCTTGCTGCGATACCCGAGTTCGCCTCGGGCGAGCAGCCGGCCGTACCCGTCGGTGATTCGCATATCGACGTCCGGCTGTGGCAAGCCTGCCTCGACAAGGACGAAACGCGTCTCGGTCTCCTGACATGAGTCGGTGCCCTCGCGGGCCAACTCGACTACCTGCCGCGCTTGGACGCAGCCCCGCAGGTGCGCCAGCAGGGGCAGGGCCGCATGCATCTCCGCCGGTGTGCACGAACCCGAACGCAACGCCGCATCGGCGACGACCAGCGCCCGCCGGAACGGCAGCACTCTGATCAGCGCCAGCGCCGTCCAGACGGCACTCGTAACAGGCAGGCCATATCTGTGGGCGAGGTGATGCGCGGGGGTGTGACAGCGGTGCAGCCGCACCTCGTCCTGGCGGTGCTGGGGAATCCAGTCGCGCGGCACCACTAGGTGCACGAGTGGGTCGGCCGGCACCCCTTCGTACCCGTAGAGGCCCGCCGCAGTGGCGTGACTGAGCGCGACCCCGTCCGGCCAGCCTCCAGTGGACGCCTGGGTCAGCAGAGCCGCGTGCAGCCGCCAGCGCTCGTCGGTGTGACCGAGGTCGTGCAGAACGCCGTTGTGCACCGACTGCCAGGCTCCAGAGCGCAGTCGCTCGTGGATCTCGTGCTCGGCCATTCCGGCGGCGACCGCCTGCTGCCTGGTCAGGCAACCGCGTTGGCCCCGAAGTAGCTGGTCGACGCCGGCGGCCACTCGGGGGAGCATGCCGACCGGTTTATCGGCGCCGGCGACCTGGCGCGGCGTACCGGGCCGGAGTGTGGATACCCCGCCCGCCCTGTGGATTTCCCCGCAGCCCGGCGATCATGAAGTTTTGGGCGGTCGCAACCGGGCGATTCTGGACGAATCGGACCACACATCTTCATGATCACGGGAGAGGGGGCGGGGCGCAGCCGGGGGAGGGGGGCGGGCGCAGCCGGGGGAAGTCGCGGCCGTTCGGGGCAGGGCGCCCAAGTCGGTATCGTGCGGCCAGTGAAAGCCTTGCGTCGATTCACCGTCCGTGCCACCCTGCCGCCGCAGCTGGCTCCGCTGTCCGATCTCGTCCTGAACCTTCGCTGGTCCTGGCACGCGGAGACCCGGGAGCTGTTCGAGGCGATGGATCCCGAACTCTGGCGCACCTGCAACGGCGATCCGGTCAAGCTGCTGGGGGAGATCTCGGGACAGCGCCTCGCCGCCCTCAGCACCGACAAGCGCTTCCTGCGCACGCTGTCCGGCGTGGTGGAGGACCTGCAGGAGTACCTCACGGCGCCGCAGTGGTACCAGGGAGGTGCCGACCGCCCGGCCGGTGTCGCCTACTTCAGCCCGGAGTTCGGCATCACCGAGGTGCTCCCGCAGTACTCCGGTGGGCTTGGCATCCTCGCCGGTGACCACCTCAAGGCCGCCAGCGACCTCGGGGTACCGATCCTGGCAGTGGGTCTGCTCTATCGCGCCGGCTACTTCAGCCAGTCCCTGTCCGCCGACGGCTGGCAGCTGGAGCACTATCCGGCGATCGACCCGCATGGGCTGCCGCTCGCGCTGCTGCGCGACGAGGACGGCGCTGCCGTCCGGATCGAGGTCGGGCTTCCGGAGGGGCGGACCCTGCATGCCCAGGTCTGGAAGGTGCAGGTCGGCCGGGTCCCGCTGCTCCTTCTCGACTCCGACGTCGAGGAGAACGAGCCGTCGGAGCGCTCGGTCACCGACCGGCTGTACGGCGGGGGCAAGGACCACCGGCTCGTGCAGGAGATGCTGCTCGGCATCGGCGGTGTCCGGGCGATCCGGGCCTATTGCAGGGTCACGGGCGCGCCGGCACCGGAGGTGTTCCACACCAACGAGGGGCACGCCGGCTTCCTCGGGCTGGAACGGATCCGGGAACTCGTCGACCGGCCGACCGACGGCGCCGCCGCGCCGTTGAGCTTCGACGAGGCGCTGAAGGCGGTTCGAGCCGGCACCGTGTTCACGACGCACACACCGGTCCCGGCCGGCATCGACCGCTTCCCGGTGGATCTGATCCGGACCTTTTTCGGCGGGCCCAACCCGAGCGCCGGGGTACCGATCGAGCGCATGCTCGCCCTCGGTGCCGAGGGGGAGGACCCCAGTTTGTTCAACATGGCGCACATGGGGCTGCGGCTCGGGCAGCGGGCCAACGGGGTCAGCCGGTTGCACGGTGAGGTGAGCCGCAGCATGTTCGGTTCGCTGTGGCCGGACTTCGACACCGGCGAGATACCGATCACGTCGGTGACGAACGGCGTGCACGCACCGACCTGGGTGGCGCCGGAGATCCTGGAACTGGCGACCGGCAGCGACGGTCTGCGGCTGCTGGGTGAGGGCACTGATTTCGACGCGATCGACGACGTTCCCGCTGAGGTGATCTGGCGGCTGCGGCGCGATCTTCGCGGCCGGTTGGTCGACGAGGTACGCCGTCGCGTGCGGGCCTCCGCCCTGCAACGGGGGGGCAGCGAGGCGGAGGTCGGCTGGGCGGACACAGTGCTCAACCGGGACGTCCTGACGATCGGCTTCGCCCGCCGCGTGCCGTCGTACAAGCGGCTGACATTGATGCTGCGTGACCCGCAGCGGCTACGCGATCTGCTGCTGGACCCCGACCGGCCGATCCAGCTCGTGATCGCGGGCAAGAGCCACCCCGCCGACGACGGCGGGAAGAAGCTCATCCAGGAGATGGTCCGGTTCGCCGACGATCCGGAACTGCGGCACCGGCTGGTGTTCCTGCCCAACTACGACATCGGAATGGCGCGCTACCTCTACTGGGGCTGCGATGTCTGGCTGAACAATCCGTTGCGCCCGCTCGAGGCGTGCGGGACGTCCGGGATGAAATCCGCCCTCAACGGCGGCCTGAACCTGTCCATCCGCGACGGCTGGTGGGACGAGATGTACGACGGGGCCAACGGCTGGGCGATCCCCACCGCCGACGGTGTCGGCGATCCGGAGCACCGCGACGACCTGGAAGCCAGCGCGCTCTACGACCTGTTGGGCAAGCAGGTCGCGACCCGTTTCTACGACCGGAGCGCGGGCAGTGTCCCGGGTCGCTGGGTGGAGATGGTGCGCCACACACTGTCCACGCTCGGACCCAAGGTGCTCGCCACCCGGATGGTCCGCGAGTACGTCGAGGAGCTGTACGCGCCGGCCGCCCGCGCGGCCGCGACGCTGGGCGCGGACGACTTCGCGGGAGCTCGCGGGTTGGCTGCCTGGCAGGGCCATGTCACCGCGCAGTGGGGTGGCGTCCGCGTCACGCACGTCGAGTCCAGTGGGGTGGGGGATACCCCGGAGCTCGGCAGTTCGCTGTCGCTGCGCGCCGAGGTCGACCTGGCGGGCCTGGGGCCGGAGGACGTCGACGTCCAGGCGGCGTACGGCACCGCCGACGAAGCGGAGCAGTTGCACGACGTGAGCATCGTGCCGATGAAGCATGTCGGTGCCGAGGGCTCCCGGCACTGGTTCGAGGCGGCGGTGCCGTTGGAGCGCACCGGCGGGTACGGCTACACCGTGCGGGTGCTGCCGTACCACCGGAGCCTGTCCAGCCCGGCCGAACTCGGGCTCGTGGTCTCGGCGTAGCCGGTGACGACCACCGGGCTGTTCCTGGTCGGGCTGGTGATGGCGGTCGGCGTGGTCGGCTGCGTCGTCCCGGTGTTGCCGGGACTGCTGCTCATCGCCGCCGCCGCCCTGGTCTGGGCGCTCTATGAGCAGGATCCGTTCTCGTGGGTGGTGTTCGCCGCGATGATCGGGGTGTTGGGCGTCGGTACCGTCGCCAAGTACGTGCTCCCGGCCCGCGACCTCGCCGCCGTCGGTGCACCGCGCTCGACCATGCTCATCGGTGCGGTTGCCGCCGTCGTGGGCTTCTTCGTGATTCCGGTGCTGGGCCTGCCGATCGGCGGCGTCGCCGGCGTCTTCGTCGCCGAGCTGCGGCGGTGCAAGGGCGACCGGGCCGCCGCGTGGCGGTCCACCTGGGTGACCATCAAGGCGGTCGGCCTCGGCATCCTCATCGAGCTCGCGGCCGCCCTGGTGGCCGTGGCGATCTGGGCAGTCGCCGTGCTCGTGGGGTGATCGGCTACTTGCTCCGGTCGACCTCCTGGACCAACCAGCTGTTGCCGTCGGGGTCGTTGAAGGTGAGGAACGTTCCGTAGTTGTCGCGTCCTGGATGCGGGCCCGGCGCCTGCCCTTCCGGCCCGAAGTGGAACGGCTCGCTGACGGCCACGTCCCGGCCGGAGAGTTCGGCATGTGCCGCGTCGATGTCGGGGACGATCAGGTGCAGGCCGCGGTAGGAGCCCGGCGCCGCGTCCGTGATCCCGGTACCGATGGCGATCGAGCACGCCGAGCCCGGTGGCGTCAATTGCACGACGCGGAACGCGTCGCTGGCCTTGTGGTCGACGTCCAGGTTGAACCCGAGCTTCTCGGTGTAGAACGACTTGGCGCGGTCCACGTCCGACACGGGTATCACGACGAGTTCGAGGGTCCAGTCCATGATTCGGCCTCCTTGGCTTGGTTGGGCGGGTTGACGACGTTGCAACCCGTATAACGACAGGCCCGGCCGAACTCATCGGTGCCGCGATGAACGCGGCTCAATCGGGTGCGCGGTAGGTCAGAACCGTCCAGCCGAGCAGCATCCGGTAGCCGTCGTGCATCGGGTACGGCGCCCCCGCGGTCAACTTCGTCCAGTCCCGCGCGTCCGGCGCGGCGACGTGGGTGCCGTTGAGAGAGTCCAGATCGACCACGATCACGTCGTTGCCCTGGATGTGGACGGCGGCATGTGCGCTGGAAAGCACGTGTTCCGGGTCGTGGATGACCAGCGGCTGCGCCTGGCCGGTCTCCACGAGTTCATGCTTCTCGGGGCGTCGGCCTAGCACGACGTCGCCGGTCAGCGTGGCCGTCGTCCCGTCCTCGAACACGAGTACGCCGGAGTTGCGCGGGATGGCCGGGCTCGCCGTACCGCCGGTCATGGGCGGCGGATGGAACTCGGTCTGCTCCGGGTCGGAGGTCGCCTCGGCTTGCACGTCGGTGACATCGGGGGCAGCCGCGTCGGGTTCGAGCTTCGGCACGGGAGTAGGCACGGGCGTGGACTCGGGTGCTGCTGCCGGCAGCACCCCAGCCGCGGCCACCGACGTACCGGCAGACCAGCGGAAGGCGGCACCCGCGACGGCCCCTTCGCGCAGATCGTGTCGCGGTGTCGGGGGCCGGTCGGACAGCGTGCGAAGCGCATCCGGGTCGCCGGCTGCGATGTTCCGGCCGGTGACCGTGACCGGTACGACCGCGCCGCCCTGCAGCGGCTGACCGTCTAGCGTCACGTCGACCCGCCCGTGCCGCAGCACGAATCCGGCCGTTCCATCGGTCACCACGACCGCGAAGGCAGCATCCGCGGCGAGGTCGGCCGGCATGGTCTCGGCGAACGCGTGCAGCAGCGGGCCGGCCCCCCGCGCCCGGTCACCGAGAGCCAGACAGGACAGCAGGGTGTCCCAGACGACGTCGGAGGTCTGGTCGGAGGCCCACGCAAGGCTGTCCGCGCGGCGGGCGACAGTCCCCGCCCCGGGTACCACCTCACACTCGACCTTGTTCACGGCGCCTCCTCGGGTCGTCCTGCACTGTAGTGATCGTGGTATTGCAGGAGCACCGCGCTGCGCGCGAGCAGCGCCAGCGAGCTCCCCGGCGGCAGTCCCCGCACCCCGGGGTCCGGGCGTTCCCGGGCGGTGTCGAGCAGAACGTCGTAGCGCCCGACTTCCGCGCGCGGCGGCAACGTCACGCTCGTCGGGGCATCGCCGGCGTGCAGCCAGAGCAGGTAGGACGGTCGGTTGCCCAGGTGGACACCCACGGTCTGCCGCTCGGTCTCCTGCCACTGCCGCTCCGACATCTGGGTCCCGTCGGCGCCGTACCAGGAGATGTCCTGCGGGCCGGCAAACTTCGGTTGCGCCAGCACCGCGGACGTCCGCCGTACGCGGAGCAGCGCCGCGGTCCAAGCGCGTAGGTCCTGCTGCTCCGTCGAGTCGCCCCAGTCCACATAGGACAGTCCGTTGTCCTGGCAGTAGGCGTTGTTGTTCCCGAGCTGAGTACGCCGTCTCTCATCCCCGGCGAGCAACATCGGGACCCCGGCGGACAGTACGAGAGTCGTCAGGAAGTTGCGGGACTGCCGCCGGCGTAGCTCCTCGACGTCCGGCGTGCCGGGTCCCTCGATGCCGCAGTTCCAGGACCGGTTGTTGCCGTCGCCGTCGCGGTTGTCCTCACCGTTGTCCTCGTTGTGCTTGTCGTTGTAGGACACGAGGTCGCGCAGGGTGAACCCGTCGTGCGAGGCGACGAAGTTCACCGACGCGGTCGGCTCCCGGTACAGGTCGGAGGACCCGGTGAGTCGCGAGGCGAGTTCCTGAACGCCGTCGGAGCGGCCGCGCCAGAAATCCCGTACGCAGTCGCGGTACCGGTCGTTCCAGTCCCGCCACGGCGACGGGAAGCGACCGACGTGGTGTCCGCCGGCGCCGACGTCCCAGGGCTCGGCGATGAGTTTCACCCGGCGCAGGACCGGATCCTGGCCGAGCGCGGACAGGAAGGCGCCGTGCATGTCCACCGCGCCGCCGCTCGACCGGGCCAGCGCGGGTGCGAGGTCGAACCGGAAGCCGTCGACATGCATGTGCTCCACCCAGTAGCGAAGGGAGTCCATCACCAGCCGCAGACCGGGAGCGCGTGACGCGTCGAGGGTGTTGCCGCAACCCGTCACGTCGGCGTACCGGCCCGGATCGGCCGGATCGAGCCGGTAGTAGGCGGCGTCGTCGATTCCGCGTAACGACAGGGTCGGCCCGGTGTGATCGCCCTCGGCCGTGTGGTTGTAGACGACGTCGAGGATGACTTCCAGTCCGGCCGCGTGCAGCGCCTTGACCATCTCCTTGAACTCTGTCACCTGCTGTCCGAGTGCGCCGCTCGCCGAATAGCCGGCATGCGGTGCAAGGAACCCCAGCGTGTTGTAGCCCCAGAAGTTGCGCAGACCTCGGCGCAGCAGCCGCGGTTCGCTGACGAAGTGGTGCACCGGCAGCAGTTCCACGCTCGTGATCCCGAGGCTGGTCAGGTGGTCGAGAACCGGCGGCTGGGCCAGGCCGGCGTACGTGCCCCTGAGTTCGGCTGGGACGCCCGGGTGGCACAGCGTGAAGCCACGCACGTGCGTCTCGTAGAGCACGGTGTCCGTCCACGGCACCGCTGGGGGACGGTCGCCTTCCCAGTCGAAGGCCTCGTCCACGATGACGCTGCGCGGGACGTACGGCGCGGTGTCGCGGCTGTCGTGGCGACCGGCGCCGAGCACGGCCTCGTGCGGCCGGAACACCCCCTCGATCGCTCGGGCATAGGGATCCTGCAGTAGTTTCGCCGGGTTGCATCCGGCTCCGTGCATCCGGAACCCGTATCGCTGGCCGGGGTGTATGCCGGGCAGCCGGCCGTGCCAGACCTGCTCGGTCAGGGTCGGCAGCGCCGTCCGTGTCTCCTGGCCGGCATCGTCGAAGAGGCAGACCTCCACGGTGTCGGCGGCGGGCGCCCACACGGAAATATTGCCGGCCGTACCGTCCCAGGTCGCGCCCAGGTCTCGATGACCGCCCCGTCCGGCCGCGTCCATGACGAGGGAGCGTATGCCCATGCGGTTGGATGGAGGTTGTGTCCCAGATGCACGAGGATCTGATCGTCCATCTGGACGGTGTAACCGTCACTCGTGGTGGCAACGACCTGCTCGCCGACCTGTCCTGGTCGGTGGAAATCGACGAGCGGTGGGTCGTCCTCGGACCCAACGGGGCGGGAAAGACGACGCTGCTGCAACTGATCAGCGCCCAGCTGCACCCCTCCCGCGGCACCGTCCACCTGCTCGGGGAACAGGTCGGCATGGTCGACGTCTTCGAGTTGCGGCCGCGGATCGGGCTGACGACCGCGGCGCTGGCCAACCGGATCCCCGAGCACGAGCGGGTGGTCGACCTCGTGGTCAGCGCGGCGTACGCCGTTGTGGGGCGCTGGCGGGAGAGCTACGACGAGAGCGACCTGGAGCGGGCCCGCGCGTTGCTCGGACAACTCGGTGTGGGGGCGCTGGCCGAGCGGACCTTCGGGACGCTGTCCGAGGGCGAGCGCAAGCGGGTCCAGATCGCCCGCGCCCTGATGACCGATCCCGAACTCATGCTGCTCGACGAGCCGGCGGCCGGGCTGGACCTCGGCGGCCGCGAGGACCTGCTCGGCCGGCTGACCGCGCTGGCCGCCGATCCGGCCGCTCCGGCCCTCGTCCTGGTCACGCACCATGTCGAGGAGATCCCGCCGGGGTTCACCCATGCGTTGCTGTTGCGCGAGGGCCGGGCAGTGGCCGCCGGCATGCTCGATGCGGTCCTGACCGAGGCGAACCTCAGCGTTGCGTTCGGGACACCGCTTCGGTTGGAGCGTGCCGGTCAGCGTTGGTTCGCCCGTGCCGATGCATCATGACGTCATACCCGCAGGAGACTACGACGAGGACCGCCGCAGCTGACCACAGCGCGTAGAGCACGACGTCGGTGCCCGCGAGGACCCGGTCGTCCGGGAACAGCCATGCCAGCGGCGAGTGCAGACCGATCCGGTCAGGCGCCTGCACCCAGGTCGCGTCGCCCGCCCAGCCGCGCCAGAGGACGACGGCGTAGATCAGGCCCCCGTACACCGCCACGGCTGCGATGACCAGGCGAATGCGGTTGCTCAGCTCGGCGGCCCAACACAGGATCACGAGCACCGCCACCGGCAGTACGACGACGAGTTGCCGACCCGGCCACCAGAACCCGTGCATCGTCAGGGCGATGTACGTCGCCGTGAACCAGCCGACGGCCAGCGTCCCGAGCAGTACCGTCCACTGTGGACGGCGCCGGACCAGCATCATCGCGGCGGCCGGCACGAGTAGCAGCCAGGCCGGCTGCCAGGACGCGAGCCCGAAGTCACGGTCGATGAGCAGGCCCATGATCCTGATGCTGCGCCCGGGATAGTTCGGGTCGAACCCGATGACGCCGAACTCGCCGCTGCCCTGGAAATGGTCTCCGGCCGCGTAGACCGTCCAGCCGCCGTAGCTGATCCGGTGCAGCATCAGGTACGCCGCACCGGCCAGGGCGAGCGCGCCGACCAGCGCCCCGGCGTAGCGGATGGTGCGCCGACGGACCAGCAGGACGACGCCGAGCAGTGCCAGCGCGACGGCCACGGGCACGTACTTCACCGACAGCCACGGCAGCGCCACCACCGCCACGACCAGGAGGGCAATGCCACGACGACGTAGCGGGCCGGTCAGCGCGGCCACCGCTGCCAGGACGGCCAGCGCCGCCGGGATCTCGGGATAGACCTGCTGGCCGTAGACAGCCAGCGGCGCACTCGCGGCCGCCAGCGCGACGCCCGGGATTGCGACTGTCGGAGCGACGTCCAGGCGGCGGACGGCGATCCATAGCGTCGACGCGGCCACCGCACCGGCGAGGAAAGCCAGCGTGAGCTTCGCAGCCACCACCCCGCCGAGGCCCATCGGCAACGCGAGGAGCAGTGGGAGCAGCGGATCGTGCGGCGAGACCTGCCGACCGTCGTCGAGGATCTCGGTCTGCACGGGCAACTCACCCGGGGTGTGGAACTCCACCCAGCGCCGTTCGGCGAGTTCATCGGCGATGTCCAGGGAACCGTCCTCATAGAGCGACAGCGCGGTCAGCAGGTACTGCGGTTCGTCGACGGCGGCGTAACCGTCGGCCGACCCGCGCACCCCCAGCCCGAGGCCCGCGGCGAGGGTCCCGACGACGGCGACGAGCAGCATCGCCGTCCCCAGCCGAGGCGTCACGGGCTGAGAACGAGCGGACGGGCCGGCGCGTGCACCGCCCGGCGTACGGCGTTGTCGACGTCCGTGACGCGACGAGGTCCGAGCAGCCGCTCCAGCTTGGTCGTGTCGGCATGGGTGTCGTGCGGTTCCTCGACGGCCGCCGGCAGGAGCCGGACCTCGACCGCCAGGTCGAGGGCGCGGGCGACAGCGGCTACGAGCGTCCCGAGCGAGCGGGGCCGTCCCGAGCCGATGTTGACCGTCGTCACGAGCCCGCGTTCGAGCAGGCCGACAAGGGTCTCGGCCACCACGTGGACGTCGGTGACGTCGCGGGTGCGTTCCAGGGATCCAAGGACCGTCAGCGGCCTCCCGGCGCGAGCGGCGGCGGCCCAGCGCGCGAGCGCCATGTCCGGGCGTTGCCCCTCGCCGATGACGGTGAACGGCCGGGCGACCGTGACCTGCCCGCC
>JACCXW010000396.1 GCA_013696785.1 Geodermatophilaceae bacterium
CCGCCCGCCCGGCGGAAACCCCGGCGGCAGCCGCCGCGGCGAGGACGGCCGTCGGTGGTGCGTTGCGGGCCGCCGCAGCAGACCCGACCCGGATGAACGCCGTCGCGGTCTCACCGGCCGAACTGCAGCACCGGCCGCCGCCGGATGTCGACGAGCCGGTGGCGATAACGGAGACCCGCCCGGCGGCCGCCTCGACCGAAAACGGTGCGGCCGCCCTCGCCAAGCCGCCGGTCCGCAAATACGCCAAGTCGCTCGGGATCGACCTAGGCAACGTCCGCGGCACCGGGCCGCAGGGCTCCATCACCCGCAGGGACATCGACCAGGCGGTGCTACCCGACGCGGCCGCGCAACGCCCCGATGAGTGGATGTCGCAATCGTCATCGTCGGGGTCCTCGGCATACGGGAGCACGCTCGACCTCACCGTCGAACCGCGCTACGACGAGTCCCGGGAGCAGCGGATCCCGATCAAGGGCATACGCAAGCTCACCGCCGCCGCGATGGTCTCCAGCGCTTTCACGGCACCGCATGTGACGGAGTGGATCACCGTCGACGTCACGCCGATGATGAAGCTGCGCGAGCGGGTTGCCGCCAGTCGGGAGTTCCGTGGGACAAAGGTGTCGCCGCTGCTCTTCGTCGCCAAGGCGTTGCTCCTGGCCGTCGATCGGCACCCCATGGTCAATTCGACGTGGGACGAGGCGGCCCAGGAGATCGTCATGAAGGAGTACGTGAACCTGGGCATTGCCGCCGCCACACCCCGCGGTTTGATCGTGCCCAACATCAAGGACGCCGGTCGATTGTCCCTGTCCGAGCTGGCGTCGGCCTTGACCGGGCTGACCGAGGTGGCGCGCTCGGGCAAGACCGCCCCGGCGGACATGAGCGGCGGCACCATCACGATCACGAACGTCGGCGTTTTCGGCGTGGACACCGGTACGCCGATCCTCAATCCCGGCGAGTCGGCGATCCTCGCCTTCGGCGCGGTGCGTGAGCAGCCGTGGGTACACAAGGGCAAGATCCGCAAGCGCCAGATCACGACCCTGGGACTGTCCTTCGACCACAGGATCGTGGACGGCGAACTCGGCAGCCGTTTCCTCGCCGATCTGGCCGGCGTACTGGCCGATCCGGGGCTGGCCCTCACGTTCTGACCGGGCGGCCCGGCGGTTCGCCGGACTGGGGGTTGTGCGCCTTCAGCGAACGCTGGCATAGTCGGGCGATTCCGGCAAAGCGGGCGAAGGCCGACACTGGATCGTGGCGGCCGGTGCTCTTGGGGGCGGCATGCACCGTCAACGTCTCGTCGCGTCGATCTCGCTGAGCGCGCTGGCCGTGCTGCTGGCTGCGGCGCCCGTGACGGCGGCGCCGCCGTCGCCGATCAGCAAGCCGCCGCTGCAGCAACTGAGCTCGGATCCGTACAAGGTGCCGGTGAAGGCGCAGTACGCCACGGAGGTCGAGCCGGATTCGTTCAGCTTCGGCTCGACCGTCGTCACGGCATTCCAGGTCGGCCGCTACATCGACGGCGGTGCGGTCAACATCGGTTGGGCGACGACGACCGACGGCGGGCGCTCGTGGACCAACGGCTTCCTGCCCGGCATCACCGTGGCCGCCGGCGGACCCGCAGATCGGGCCTCGGACCCGTCGGTCGCGTACGACGCCGCGCACGATGTGTGGCTGATCTCCGTACTCGCCATAACCTTCGGCAACGAGGCATTGGTGACCAGCCGATCTACGGACGGAGGCCTGACCTGGCAGGATCCGGTGCCGGTGCTCCAGGGCGCGACCCTGGACAAGAACTGGATCGTTTGCGACAACACCGCCAGCAGTTCCTTCTACGGGCACTGCTACACCGAGTTCGACCGGGCCGGCGGATTCAACCGCGCCTACATGGCGACGTCGACGGACGGCGCGCTCAGCTGGGCCCCCGCCGTCAAGATCGACTATGCCGGCCAGCCCATCGTCGCGATCGGCGGCCAGCCGATCGTCCAACCCGACGGCACCGTGATCGTCCCCATCGTCGACGCGTTGCAACCGGCACTGGTGAGCTTCCGCTCCACCGATGGCGGCGTGAGCTGGTCCGTGCCGACCCTGCTGGCCGACCTGCAGGTCAGCGTCACCAACGCCTTGCGCGCCCCCCCGTTCCCGTCGGTGGATGTCGACGCGTCCGGACGTGTGTACGTCGTGTGGAGCGACTGTCGCTTCCGGCGTGACTGCCGGTCCAATGACCTCGTGCTGAGCACCTCGGAGGACGGGTTGGCCTGGACCGATCCGGTGCGCATCCCGCTGGATCCGGTCACGACCCGCGCCGACCACTTCCTGCCGGGGCTGGCCGTCCAGCCGGGAACCTCCGGCGGCGACGCGCACCTGGCGCTGACCTACTACTTCTACGCCGACGCCTCGTGCTCGACCGGTTCCTGCCAGCTCTCCGTTGCATTCGTGGACTCCCCCGACGGCGGCCAGTCGTGGACCCGGCTGCGGCTGCTGGCCGGGCCGATGAAGCTGCGCGATCTCGCCTTCGCCGGCGGCTACTTCGTCGGGGACTACATCTCCACGTCCTACGTCGGCGCCGGGGCGTTCGGCTTCTTCGCCGTCGGCAAGCCGCGGCCCGGCCCGATCTACGACGAGGCGATCTACACGACGAGGCGGCCGCTGTTCCCCGGCAGCGGACCGCTCGCGCCGGTCGAGTCCGGTCCCGTGGTCGCCAGCAGCTCGGAGCGGCTCGACATTCCTACCTGGTGACCCGCCGGGCGCCCGCACGCCCGCCGTAGCATGCCGCTCGATGGCCCTGCTGCGCTGCGACTTCTTCTCCGACGTGCTCGAGCTGAGCACGTCGATGACGGTGATCCTGCCGCAGGCGACATCGGCGCAGATCGGCCTGTCCGGCGCCGTACGGTCGGGGGAGTTCCCCACTCTGTATCTGCTGCATGGGCTGAGCGACGACGACACCACCTGGCTGCGGCGTACCTCCATCGAGCGGTACGTCGCACCGCTGGGGCTGGCCGTGGTCATGCCGCAGGTGAACCGCAGCTTCTACGCCGACGAGGTGCACGGCAACCGGTACTGGACGTTCCTGTCGGACGAACTGCCGGCCGTCGCGCGCAGTTTCTTCCGGTTCTCGGACAGGCGCGAGGACACGTTCGTGGCCGGCCTGTCGATGGGCGGGTACGGCGCACTAAAGTGGGCTCTTCGTCAACCGTCGAGGTTTGCCGCAGCGGCATCACTGTCTGGCGCGCTGGACGTGGCCGGTCGGGAGCGATCGGGGACGTGGCGCCCGGACCTGGTCGACCGGGTCTTCGGTACGACACCGGTGACGGGGACCGGCGACGACCTGATGTGGCTGCTCGACCAGACCGATCCCGCCGACCTGCCGGCGCTCTACGTCGGCTGCGGGACGGAGGACGACCTGATCGAGGACAACCGCTCGTTCGTCGCAGCCGCCGCCGAGCGCGGGGTGGATGTGACGGTGGACATCGGCCCCGGCGAGCACGAGTGGGGGTACTGGGACCGCGCCATCCAGGACGTCCTGGCGTGGCTGCCCGTGGGGCGCTGACCCACCTTGAACTAGTTCATCGACTAGATACACTCTGCGCTCGGTCGAGGAGTGCTCGTCGGTCGATCCGGCTCTCGTCCCGGCCGGCGCAGACGGGCAACTCGCCGCCTGCATCCGCGTCGGTCAGGAGGCGGGCCGGCGATGACGGCCGTGGTGGACGCCCCCGCCGTAGTGGCGGTGCGGGATCTCGAGGTCGGGTTCCGGGCCCGAGGTGGACGTCGAGCGCTCGCGGTCGACGGTGTGAATCTCGCGGTGGCGCCCGCGGAGATCGTGGCACTGGTCGGGGAG
>JACCXW010000418.1 GCA_013696785.1 Geodermatophilaceae bacterium
GGTAGTCAGTAGACGCCGCACATGCCGTCGATTGAGACTTCCTCGACGAGGCTTTCGCTGACCAGCTCGTCCGCTTCGTCTGACTCGTTCGAGTCCTCGATCTCGACTACCGCCGTGTCGTCCACTACCGAATTGCTCATTCCGCTCCTCCTGGTTGGGGCCGAATGCCGACGCTAACGCCCACGCCACGAGCAGCCAACTATCCCTCCGGGCAGACCGGGCGTGTTCGTTCCGACACTGCCCATCCGGGCAGGGTCGGGCTGGTTCGAACAGGTGCCATCCGGTGCCCGAAGCGCCGCTTTCGTCGCCCAGGCCTTCTGCCTCACGCGGTCGCGCTCCTAACGTCAGGGGTTCAGCCATCTGCTCGGCCCCTCGACGGGCGCCGCGCCGTAACCGACGCCCCGGAGGATTGCATGCAGGTCGAAGACCTACTCAAGCCGTTCCCCATCAAGGAGTTCCATCCATTCCCGCGCGCCCTGATGGGACCGGGCGCGCATGAACTCATCGGCCCCGAGGCTAAGAAGATCGGGTTCCAGAAGACGCTGATCATGACCTCCGGCCTGCGCGGCACGGACATCGTTCACGACATCTCCGAGTCGATGAAGTACCACGGCATCGAGACAGTCATCTACGACAAGGTCGAGTCCAATCCCAAGGACTACAACGTCATGGACGCGGTGACGCTGTACCAGGACAACAAGTGCGACAGTTTTGTCTCAATCGGCGGTGGCTCCTCCCACGACGCGTGCAAGGGCGCACGGGTCTCGGTGGCCCACGACGGCCGGAACGTCAACGAGTTCGAGGGCTTCAACAAGAGCGAGAACCCGAAGAATCCGCCGCACATCGCGGTGTCCACCACCGCCGGCACAGGCTCGGAGACGTCGTGGGCCTATGTCATCACCGACACCACGACCGACCCCGACAACCCGCACAAGTACGTCGCTTTCGACGACGCGTCCATCACGACGCTGGCCATCGACGACCCGGTGCTCTACTTCGACTGCCCGATGGACTACACCGCGCAGTGCGGCTTCGACGTACTGGCGCACGCGAGCGAGCCCTACGTCTCCCGGCTGAACTTCGCCCCGTCGCTGGGGAACGCGCTGCACGCGATCAAGCTGACGTCTGAGAATCTGCGGGCGGCGGTGTGGAACGGTCAGGATCTCGCCGGCCGCGAAGGCATGATGTATGCGCAGTACATAGCCGCGCAGGCGTTCAACTCAGGCGGCCTCGGGATCATCCACTCGATCTCGCACGCGATCTCAGCGTTCTACGACACCCACCACGGCCTGAACAACGCGATCGCGCTGCCCCGGGTATGGGCTTTCAACATGCCGGCCCAGTACAAGCGATTCGCCGACATCGCCCGGGCGATGGGCCTGGACACGCACGGGATGACCGACGTACAGGCAGCCGAGGCCGCATTGGCCGCGGCGATCCGGTTGCTGCGCGATGTCGGGATCCCGGAGAAGTTCGTCGACGTCACGGCCGACTCGTACTCCAAGAACCGGCTCGGTCAGGGTCCGACCAAGTTCTACGAGAACGAGGCGACCATCAAGGGCGACGGCCCGGACGTGGACCGGATCACGAACCACGTGCTGGGAGACGCCTGTACGCCGGGCAACGCGGCGGAGTGCACGTTCGAGACGGTCCGTCCCGTCGTGGAGCACAGCATGACCGGTGACCTGGACGATCTGCTCGGCTGACAGGAGGCACACTGGTGAGGCCGCCGAGGCCGGCGGCCTCACCTTCGTGTTCTACCGATAGCGATCCACCCGAAGGGACCCTCGGACGATGGACTCAGATGTGGGTCAGCTGGCAGATTTTGCTGATGTAGCCGAAGTGGCCGACGCCTTCTCCCAGCACGGCTACATCACCGACCAGCGACTTGCCACCACCGTCTTCCTGATGAGCCGGCTCGGCAAGCCGGTGCTGCTCGAGGGCCCGGCGGGTGTCGGCAAGACCGAGCTGGCCAAGACGTTGGCGCTGGCAACCGGGCGCCGGCTGCTGCGGCTGCAGTGCTACGAGGGGCAGGACGAGACCAAGGCGCTGTACGAGTGGGACTACGGCAAGCAGATGCTCTACACGCAGATGCTGCGCGAGAAGATCGGCCAGATCGTCGGGGAGACGACGTCTCTGCATGACGCCGTGGAGGCGATCGGGGCGCAGGAGAGTGTGTTCTTCTCCGATCGGTTCCTCGCCGCCCGGCCGCTGCTGGATGCGGTCCGAAGTGAGCTGCCGGTCGTACTGCTCATCGACGAGGTGGACCGGGCCGACGAAGCCTTGGAGGCGGTGCTGCTGGAGATGCTCGCGGAATTCCAGGTCTCGGTACCGGAGATCGGCACGTTCGTCGCCGAGCACCGGCCGTACGTCGTCCTGACGTCGAACAACACGCGCGACCTGTCACCCGCGCTGAAACGGCGGTGCCTGCACCTGTTCCTGGACTACCCGAGCGCGGAGCGCGAATTGACGATCCTGCGCAGCAAGGACACCGGCCTCAGTGAGGCGCTCGAAGAACGCCTGATCCAGGTCGTGTGGGGCTTGCGGGATCTCGATCTGCGCAAGGCCCCGAGCATCTCCGAGACCATCGACTGGGCGCGGACGCTGGCCGTGCTCGGTGTCGCGGAGCTCAATGCCACCGTGCTCGCCGACACGATCTCCGTGGTCGCCAAGTACGAGAAGGACGTTGCGCGCTCGGTCGAGGCGCTGCCGCGGCTGGTTGCCCGGCTGAGTGCTGACCCCAACGCCAAGGCGGCAGACCGTGTCGTGCCCGGTCACGCGCATCGGCACGGCGATCACGAGCACGCGCAGGACGAGCACGGCGATCACGAGCATGCCGGCGGTGAGGAGCCCGACCGCCAACACCCCCACGCCGACGACGGCACCGCGACGAGCACTGACAACCCTTCGCCTCCGGTCGATGGCGCGGTCGATGGCGCGGTTGATGGCAAGGCGATCCGGGCCGCCAAGGACCGGCCTGGCAGGCACGGGCCGGGTCACTACGGAACCCCGAGCTCGCAGGGGTCACGCTCGTTCGCCGCTCGCACCCGCCGCAACCCGGGCTAGGAGGCGCCCGTGGAAGCCAGCGTCCACCGGTTCGCTCGGATCCTGCGGCTGTCCGGACTTCGGATCTCCAGCTCGGAGATCGTGGACGCCAGTCGCGCCGCGGCCGCAGTGCAGGTGCGGGACAGGGAGTTGCTGCGGTCGGCGTTGATGGTGTGCCTGGTGAAGGACCGGCGGCACCGTGAGCTCTTCGACGACCTGTACGACCTGTTCTTCCGGCTGCTGCCGGTCCGCCCGGCCGACGACGGTCGCGGCCGCTACCACGCCCACGACGACCTCGCCGACGAGGGCGAGCTACTGAAGCTCACGATGTCCGAGGAGCCGTCGGACACTCCGCAGCAGGGGCACGACCACGGCAAGCCCTCGGACATCAAGGAGTTCTTCGACGAGCAGGATCTCGCCCAGCAGTTCAACGCGCACCAGGAGGCCAACAAGATCGACATCGCCTCGCTGACTGAGGAACTTGTGTTCTCCAAGGACATCGACGGGCCCAGTTCCGACGGCCGGCGGGTGCAGCTGGAGACCAGCCGGCTGCACAACGCCGGCAACCCCGGAGACTTGTCCAGCGGCGGGGGGACCCCGATCGACACCGAGATGACCGTCGCCGAGGAGCAGGCACTGCAGGGTTGGCTGGACGACCCGGACACCGACATCGATCCTGCGTTGCTCGCCAAGCTCCGCGGAGGGCTGACCGGCATCGTCGAGAACCTGCCGGAGTTGCTCAAGGCACACCTGGCCAAGCTCGCCGCGCTGGAGGCTGCCGCCATCGACGGGGCCGACGTGCGGCCGGCGTACGTCGAGCGGGTCACCGAGCGGGAACGCGCCCAGCTGGAGGGCTCGATCCGGCATCTCGCCTCGACGCTGCGCGGCGGGCTCACCCACCGCAAGGCGGTCAGCGCCCGCGGCCGGATCAACGTGGGTCGCACCATGCGGGAGAACATGCGCTACGACGCCGTGCCGTTCCGTCCTGTGACGGTGTCGATGAAGGAGGACAAGCCGCGGCTGGTCGTGCTGGCCGACGTCAGTCTGTCCGTCCGAAGCACCTCCCGGTTCACGCTGCACCTCGTGCACGGGCTGCAGGCGCTGTTCAGTCAGGTCAGGACGTTCGCCTTTGTCTCCGATCTCGTCGAGATCACCGATCTGTTCGAGGAGCATCCCATCGAGCACGCGCTGGGCCTCGTCTTCGGCGGCGACGTGCTCGACGTGGACGCGACGAGTGACTACGGCGCCGCCCTCGGCCAGTTTCGGGAGGAATACGCCTCCGCGGTCAACCGGCGCTCGACGGTCCTCGTGCTCGGGGACGGCCGAGGCAACGGCAACGACCCGAACATGGACGCGTTCACCGAGATCACCCGGCGGGCGCGGGCGACGCTGTGGTTGACCCCGGAGCCGCAGTTCTCCTGGTCGCTGGGTCGCTGCGACCTCCCGCTGTACGCCGAACTGTGCGACAAGGTGGAAGTGGTACGAGATCTGTCCGGGCTCAGCCGGGTCGCCGAGGAGATGAGTGCGCTCCCCAGCTGAGGCCGACACGGTGGTGCTTTCGACGCCGGGCGCGGACGGCCTGGAGCTGGAGGTTTCCGGGGCGCGGATCGTGCTGCGCCACAATCTCGGCGTCAGGGATCTGGACAACGATCTGGCCGGCCGGCTCGCCGCCGAGATGACAGCGTCCGGGCTGACCGACAACGGGTTGTTCGAGCGGCTGTTCGCCGGCGTCGTGACGTCCACAGTGGACGATCCCGCCCTGGCCTGGTCGGCGTTCTATCGGAACACCCTCGATCGGCTGACGGCGGAGCCGGCGAGCCGAGGCAGCATCGCCGAGTTCGCGCCGATCTACCGGCGGGCCCGAAGCCTTGTACGAGGCAGCCGGGTGCTGGATCTTGCTAGCTGCTTCGGGTTTCTGCCGCTGTTGCTGGTCGGGGACGGCTTGGACGTCATCGCCAGTGATCTCAGTCTCCCTTCGATGCGACTGCTGTCCGCCATGGACGGTCGTGTCCGGTGCTGTTGCTGCGCTGCCGAGTCTTTGCCATTCACCGACGGTGCGGTGGACACGGTGCTGGCCGTGCATCTCCTGGAGCACGTCGACCTTCCCACCGCGTCCCAGGTCCTGTCCGAGGCGATCCGGGTGGCACGGCGCCGGGTTGTCGTCGCCGTGCCCTACGAGGACGAACCGGACGCGGCGTATGGGCACGTCAGGACGCTCGACCACGGTGCCCTGGAGGCGCTGGGTAGCGGGTCGGGCCTCCGGTTCGAGGTGATCGACAGCGACGGCGGCTGGCTCATTCTGGACCACGCAAAGCGGCGATGATCATGGGACTGCGCCGGTCCTGACCGGTTGAAGCCCATGATCATCGCGGGGACTCAGATCAGGCCGAGCTTGCTCGCGGCGTACACCGCCTCGGCGCGGCGGGACACCTCGAGTTTGCGCATCAGATTGCTCACGTGGAACTTCACCGTCGTCTCGGAGATGAAGAGCTTCTTACCGATCGCGATGTTGCTCATCCCGTGCGCCAGCAACTGCAGCACCTGCTGCTCGCGGTCGGTGAGCCGTTCGTGCCGGTTGGTCTGCCCGTTGCCGTGCAGGCTGCGCACGACCATCGCCGCGCTGTGAGAGTCGAACGCGCTCTCGCCGCGATGCACAGCGCGGATGGAGCGGATCAGCTCGACCGCGTCGACGTCCTTGAGCACGTATCCCATCGCGCCGTGCTGGATGGCCTGGACGACGAGCCGCTCGTCCAGGAACGTGGTCAGGACCAGGACGCCGATCCCCGGATGCCGTTGGGTCAGGGTGCGGGCGAGTTCGAGTCCCTCCTCGTTCTGATCCGTGGACAGCTTCAGGTCGAGCAGCACGATGTCCGGGGCAGTTGCCGCCACCATCGAGAGAGCGCTGGGCAGAGAGGAGGCCTCACCGACCACCTCGAGACCGTCCTCGCGTTCAAGGATCGATCGCAGACCCTGGCGGACGATCGAGTGGTCGTCCACAAGCGCGATACGGATGTCAGGCAAGTCTCTCCACGCGGTTCTCCTCGCGCACGGACGACAACGGAATGGTGATCTCCACGCGGATCCCGCCGAGACGCGCCCGCCGGAACAGCAGGCTGCCCTGCAGCTCGGCTGTTCGCGTGATCATATTGGCCAGCCCCCGGTGGTAGCCGTCCCTGACCGCGAGATTGCTGTCCGCCAGCCGGCGCAGGACGTCCGGGTCGCCGTCGCCGTCGTCGTTGACGGACAGCCGCAGCCAGTCACCGGCGTAGGACAGTCGGATGATGGCGCGGCTGGCGTGCGCGTGTTGGGCGCTGTTGAACAGGCACTCGCTCGCGATCTTGAAAAGCGACTGTTCCTGCTCGCGGGACAGCGCCACCGGCCGTCCCTCGACCCGCACCGACACGGTGAGGTCGGCGGCCAGATGAAACGTCGTCAGCCGGTCCAGCATCTCGGGCAGACCCTGGTCGGGCTCACTGTCGGTGTGGCCGATGGCGTAGATCGCCGCGCGTAGCTGCTCGACGGCGGATCGGGTCAGCGCCTTGGCGTGGTCGAGCCGCCGCCGTACCTCGCTGTCCGCGTCGACCTCGGCGCGGCACCATTCGATCGTCAGGCCGGCGGAGACGACGTGCTGTGCGACGGAGTCGTGCAGTTCCCGGGCGATCCGGTGCCGTTCGTGGTCGATCACCTCGCGCTGCAGGGCCGAGTCCAGGCTGTGCCGGGTCTCGGCCAGCTGCCGGTGCCGGTCGGCGAGGTCGGCTGCCTGCTGCTCCGCCTCGTCGTACAGGGTCGAGGCCTGCCGGTGCAGGCGCTGGCTGCGGGCGAGCAGGTCGTTGCTCTGCAACGAGAGAGCCGCCTGGTTGGCCAGGATCTTCAGCAGTGCCAGGTCGGTCTGTTCCAGGGAACGGCTCTCGGCGAAATAGGCGAGCAGTACACCGAGCTCGTCGCCGTCGACGACCATCGGTACGACGACGGTGCCGTCGGCGAGTTCGGTGATGCCGTCGTGGGTTCCGGCCAGCGCACCGCGAGTTCGAGCCAGCAGGGACGGACCGGCCGAACTCAGGTCGAGATGGATCTCACCGCTCGGATCGCGCATGACCGCACGGATTGCCGCGTCAGGAAGGCTGTTGGGTCGCAGCGCCAGCACGGTGGAGTCGGCGCCGACGTGCTCGGCTGTTGCACGTACGACCGAACGGCACAGTTCCGCGGGACCCTGCGCGGTGGCGACCAGCACGTTGGCGATGTGGTCGATCGCCTGGAGCGAGCGGTGCAGGCTCTCCGCGGTGTGCCGGTACTCCGCGTAGAACGTCGGCTTGGACGACCGGATCCCGGTGAGTACGTCGATCGCGGGCGCCCGGTTGCCGGGTTCCGGCGGGAGGCTCGTCGTCGGGTCAGAGCGCGGCACGGAATATCGCCGTGACATCGTCGACGGAGGCATCCCTGGGGTTGGTCGTCAGGCAGGCATCTCCGAGGGTGTTGATGGACAGCTGCGCGATGTCCTCCTCCGTGACGCCGAGATCGCCGAGTCCCTTCGGCACGCCGACGCTGTTGGCCAGTTCGCGGACACGGTCGGCGGCAGCATGGGCAGCGTCCTCGGCGGACATGGTTTCGACGGCGAGCCCGAGTGCCTGCGCGATCGGCACGAAAGGCTCCGGATGGGCGCCGGCGTTGAAGCGCATGACGTGCGGCAGCAGTACGCCGTTGACCACGCCGTGCGGCAGATCGAGGGCCCCTCCCACCTGATGCGACATGGCATGGGTGGCGCCGAGGATGGCGTTGGTGAATGCCAGGCCGGCCTCGAGGCTGGCCTGCGCCATGCCAGCCCGCGCGCCGGTGTCCAAGGGGACGTCGATGGTGCGCAGCAGGTTGCCCGACACCAGTCGGATCGCGGTGAGGGCGTGTACATCGGTCAGCGGGCTGGCCGCCCGCGAGACGTAGGCCTCGATCCCGTGCGTCAGCGCGTCCAGGCCGGTGGCGGCGTTCAGGTCCTCCGGCATCGTCACGAGCAGTCGGGGATCCGTGATCGAGATGTTGGGCACGAGCGCGCGGCCGATGAGGGTCGCCTTGAGCTTGCGCACCGTGTCGGTGATGACGCAGAACTGCGAGAGGTCCGCGCCGGTCCCCGACGTACTGGGAATCATGATCAGTGGCGGGATCGCCTGGGTGACCCGGTCGACACCCTCGTAGTCCAGGATCTGCCCGCCGTTGGAGGAGAGCACAGCGATGGCCTTGGCCGCGTCAATCACCGAACCGCCGCCGAGTCCGATGATGACGTCTGCGCCGGAGGCCTGGTAGACCAGGTGACCGGCGGCAACCTCGTGGTCCTTCGGGTTGGGTGTCACGCCGTGCCAGACCACATGGGGCAAGCCGACGTCGTCCAGATGCTGCTGCAGTTCGGCCAGCCACCCGGCCTCGATGATGCCGGGGTCAGTGACGATGAACACCCTGCGCGCGTCTAGCCGGCGGGCGGCGAACCCGGCCTCGGACAGCGCGCCGTGGCCGAAGACGATCTCCGGCACCAGGAACTTCGATACCCGATCAGGGGTGCGCGCTGCTGTTGTCGACATCCGCACCCCCACTGAGCCATGGCGGCGGCCACGCGTCGCGCCGGTGCGGCCCGCGGACGAGGCGACTGCCGGTCCCGCCTTGTCAAGTGCCGCCACGGTACGCCGGAAGGAGTGGCCGCGGTAATCGATGGCCTTTTGTCAGCGCTCCCGGACAGCTTGTAACCTCGTGCCGCGGTGGTCCGGCCTGGTTCGGGGCCCGCTGGAGGCTTCGCCTAGTCCGGTCTATGGCGCCGCACTGCTAATGCGGTTGGGGTTCGCGCCCCTCCCGGGTTCAAATCCCGGAGCCTCCGCTGGTGTGACAAACTGACCGCTCTGCGCCCGTAGCTCAACGGATAGAGCACCTGACTACGGATCAGGAGGTTGGGGGTTCGAGTCCCTCCGGGCGCGCCACGTCAGAACGGGTGGGGCCGAATTGGCCGACCCGCGCCACCGCCTCTTCGCGGCTGGCCACGCCGAGCCTGCCGTACACCTGATGCAGGTGGGTACGCACCGTCAGCGCGCTGATCCCCAAAGCGCGCGCGATCTGGGTGTTGGAGAACCCATGGCCGAGCAGGGACACCAGCTGCTGCTGCCGACTCGTCAGCGGGACGACGGCGCTGCTCGCGAGATCCAGGGGCATGCAGGTGCCCGACAAGGTGCGGCCGGACGAGGGCCGCGACGGCACGGTCGGTGTCGTCGAAATCCCGGCCGGTAAGCCGAAGAGAGCGGATCCGGCGGGAGTGACTTGGTGGTCCGGGCAGCGGCAGCATCAGCCGCCGGTCGAAGGCAAGAGAGGAGCGCAGTGCGACGGACGAGCAAGGGAACAACAACGGACTCGTGTGCGGCGACCCGTTCAACAGGGTGAAGCAGAAGGTGTTCTGTTTCAGGATCGGCGGCTGCACCGTGCCGATCATCTACAACTTCCGGGACGACTTCGCCATCCCGTAACGGCGACGGCCTACCCTGCACGGTGGGTCTCGCCCTCTCACACGGGGTGTGATCAAGGGCCCGTTCGGTGCTCGCTACACCGAGCGGGCCCGCCTCTGGCGTCCCCGGGACTCCCCTGATTGCACGCGAGGTCAGAGCGCGGCGACGTCTCGCCGGATTGCCTGCGCGTTCTCCGTCCCGATCACACCGCCGGCCATGCCCATGACCTGATTGGCGGTCATGCCCTTGGCCATCCCGATCATCGGGTTCGAGGTGATGCCGGGGCTGTGCTTCTCCATGATCGCCACCACCTCGGGGTTCTCCAGCAGTGTCGCGAGCGTGGTGGTGTCCAGGTCGTACTTTGCCATCGAGGATCTCCAAGGGTTGGGCGGTTGACGACTGCATCGAGGCGAGGCTATTGGCTGCCGACCAGCAGCTCACGGAGCATATGCATCGCGAGCGTCACCGACCGTGTCCGCACATCCGTCCGGGATCCGGGCAGGACGATGGTCCTCGGCAGCTGCCCCGACGGCCCGGCGACACACAGGTGCACGAGGCCCACGGGTTTTTCCGCGGTCCCACCGCCGGGGCCGGCGATGCCGGTAATCCCCACGCCGACGTCGGCGCCGAGACGGCTGCGCGCACCCTCGGCCAGCGCCGCGGCGACCTCCGCACTGACGGCGCCGACCCGTTCGAGCAACTCCTCCGGCACCCCGGCGAGATCACGCTTGGCCGCATTCGAGTAGACGACGAGGCCGCCGAGCACCCACTCCGAGGATCCGGCCCGCTCGGTGAGACGGCCGGCTAGCAGCCCCGCCGTACAGGATTCGGCCGTCGCGATGGTCAGGTGCTCCCGCGCCAGCGCGTCGGCAACCATGTCGTCGACGGTTCGCCCGTCATAGGAGAAGAGGGTGTCGGGGTACGCCGACTGCAAGGCTGTGGCTAAATCGTCGTACGCCGTCTGTTCAGGCGCCCCGAAGCGAGTGACGATCTCCAGCTCGCCGCCGCGCAGGCACGTGGTGATCTCCAGGCCGCCGAGCCCTGGCTCCAACGTCCGGAGCGTGGCTGCGAGTTCGGATTCGGGCGTGTTCCACATCCGCAGGGTCCGCTGCCGCACCTCTTCCCGCCCGCTGAGCGCGGCCTGCACGATCGGGTCGGCCAGCACGGCCGGCCACATTCCCTGCAGCTCGGCCGGAGGCCCGGGCAGGACGACGATCGGTGGACCGCCCTGCCCGTCCGCGACCGGCACGACCAGTCCGGGAGCCGTGCCCACCGGCTCAAGAACGGCCGCGCCCAACGGCACCAGGGCCTGCTTGCGTACGCCGGCCGCGGTCGCCGCGGGGTCGACCAGCCAGCCGCGACGGGACATCAGGGCGGTGACGATGGCGTGAATCCGGTGTTCGAGTGCGACGTCGAGTTCCGCCGGCCGCTGCTGGATCTCGCCGACGACTTCCCCGGTCAGGTCGTCGGCGGTCGGCCCCAATCCACCCGAGGTGATGACGAGGTCGACGCCGGTGCCGGCCAGGAAGCGCAGCGCCGAGCGGAGGTCCTCCCGCCGGTCGCCGACGATCAGTACGTGCGCTACGTCGACGCCGAACCGCCGGAGTTCCTCGGCAAGCCATGGGCCGTTGCGATCGGTCACCCGCCCGGTGAGGACCTCGGTGCCCGTCACGACGATGCCCGCGCGTGCGCCCACCGCGTCAGCCTAAGCAGCGCCGGTCAGATGTCGCCCGAGAACGTGTCGCAGGCGCCGGGATCGCCGCTCTCGTAACCGGTCAGGAGCCAGCGCTGGCGCTGCTCTGATGACCCGTGTGTCCACGTGTCGGGGTTGACCCGGCCGGTGGACTGCTCCTGGATCCGGTCGTCGCCGATCGCCGCGGCGGCGTCCAGCCCGGCGCGGATGTCGGCTTCTGTCAGCTCGCTCAGAATCGACTGGTCTGTGTCGGCCGCGTACGCCGCCCAGGCCCCGGCGTAGCAGTCGGCCTGCAACTCCAGTCGTACGGCGGCGCTGTCCTCGCCCTGCTGATCCCCGCCGACATCATCCGTCGTGCCGAGCAGGTTCTGCACATGGTGGCCGTACTCGTGGCCGATGACGTACGCCTCGGCGAACGGCCCGCCGGTCGCACCGAATCGACTCTGGAGTTCGGCGAAGAAGCCGAGATCCAGGTAGACCATTTCGTCGGGCGGGCAGTAGAACGGGCCGACTGCCGAGGAAGCCGCTCCACACCCGGTGTTCACCTGGTCGGTGAACAAGGTGGTCGTCGCCTCGCGGTACGTGTTGCCCGAGTCGGCGAACGCTTGTGTCCAGTAGTCCTGGACGCTGTTGACGACGGCGACGATTCGGCAATCCTGCTGGGTGTCCGCGTCCGCGCCGGTGTCGCAGTCCTCGAGTCCGCCACTGTCCACGCCCGAGCCGTCGGTGACGCCCTGGCCCTCGCCGCCGCCGAGTCCGTTGATCAACAACACGATGAGCAACCCGACGATGCCCAGTCCACCGCCGCCGACCGCGATCCCGCGACTTCCGCCGCGGGATCGCATGCCGCGACGGTCGCGGACCTGAGAGGTGTCCAGCCGGGCCGAGTCGTCGAAGTCCACGCCGTAGCCTCTCAGACCGGCTCAGGCGTCATCGTCGACAACGTCTCGGGACCGACCTGCTCGAGCCAGCCCCCGTGCCGGCCGAGGTCGAGCAGCCGATCAGGCAGCATGTGGCCTCCGATCGGGATCTCGGCCGGCCTGGCCTGCCGGTTGTACCACGCGAGCCGGGCGGCGTGGCCGTTCGCGATAAGCGGCCCGAAATCGTCCTGGGCCGTCATGAGCCGACCGACGACGTCGCCAAGGGCAGTGCTGACGGCATCGTGATTGGCCCGGCACATGGCCGTCGGCAGCTCCGGAGCGGTCGCGGCAACCCGGGTCCCGTCCCGGAACGAGCCGGCGGCCAACGTCAGGGACAGCGCCCCGGCCTCGGCTGCCGCTGCCGCCAGCGCGGCGGCGAGCAGATGCGGAACGTGGCTGACCCGAGCCACTGCGGCGTCATGGTCGGCTGCCGTCGAGGGCACCACGCGGGCCCCGATCCCGGTCAGGATCGTGGCCAGTCGAAGCCACGCCGACAGGTCCGTGTCGGGCTCCAGGCACAGCACCCACGCGGCTCCGTCGTACAGGCCGGGATCGCTGGCAGCGAAGCCGGACCGCTCGGTTCCGGCCATCGGATGGCCGCCGACGTACCGCACGCCGAGCCGAGCGGCCCGTACGGCGGCGTACAACGGTGACTTCACCGAGCCGACATCGGTGACGACGGCGCCCTCAGTGGCGGCCGCCGTCACCTGACCGACCACAGTGGACAGTGCGGACAGCGGGACCGCGACGAACACGATGGATGCCCCGTCGACAGCGGCTGCAAGACCGTCGGTTACCGCGATCCCCGCAGCTCGGGCGAGGTCGCGGGTGCCTGGGTCGGCGTCGTACCCGACGACGTCGTTCGAACCGGACAGCCGCAGCGACAGGGAGCCGCCAATCAGGCCGAGCCCGACAACTGCGATCCGTTCGCTCACCCGAAGACCTTGCTCAACTGAGAACCGGAGTGTCCCGACGGATGACCCGTCCGATACATGTGGCGACGTGCGTTTCCCCGGCGTGCACTTCGATCCGGTAGACGCCGGTACGGCGGGTGCAAGCCAGTTCGGTGCCCTCGCAGACCAGCCAGGCACCGACCCCGACGGTGGCGAGCAGTTCGGCATGAACCTCGACGGCCACCGCAACCGTGCCGTGACTGTTCGAGGCCGCCGCGTGGACGATGTCGGCCAGCGCGATGACGACCCCGCCGTGCAGCGCTCCGTGCGCATTCGTGTGCCTGGGCTCGATCTGCAGGGTCGCCCTGGCGTAGCCGGGACTGATCTCAGCCACTAGCACGCCGAGGCTCTCCGCGTACGGGTCCCCTATCAGGTGCTCGAACAACCGTTCCTCGATCACCCGAGCGACGCTAGACCGTCAGCCCTAGGGTGGGCGGGTGACCCCGAAATCGTTCCTGCTCACTGACGAAGTCCACCGATATCTGCTCGACCACACCGATCCGATCGACGCCGTACAGCGAGATCTCATCGACGAGACGGCTGCGCTGGGCGGAATCTCGAGCATGCAGATCGCGCCCGAGCAGGGCGCCTTCATGACGATGCTGACCCGGCTGATGAGCGTCACGTCGGCCATCGAGATCGGCACGTTCACGGGTTACTCGGCGCTGGCGATCGCCCGCGGCCTTCCGCCCGGCGGCACCCTGCTCTGCTGCGACGTCAGTCCTGAGTGGACAGACATCGCCAAGCGGTACTGGGACCGGGCGGGGGTTTCCGATCGGATCGAGCTGCGATTGGGGCCGGCCCTCGAAACGCTGCAGTCGTTGCCGCAGGATCCGGCGTATGACCTGGCTTTCGTCGACGCGGACAAGACCGGATACCCGGCGTACGTCCAGGAGCTGTATCCGCGACTTCGTACGAACGGGCTCGTCATCCTCGACAACGTGCTGCGCGGTGGTCAGGTGATCCCTGGTCATGAGACCAATGACGAGGACAGGTCCATGCAGGGGCTCAACCACGCGCTGGCCGTCGACCAGCGGTTCGACACCGTTCTGCTGCCGCTCGCGGACGGCTTGACGTTCCTGCGGAAACGGTAGCCAGGACTTGGATACCGATGTGCGAGCCGAACTCGAGGACAAGCGGGCGGAGCTCGAGGAACAGCTCACCGGACTGTCCACCTCGACCGGTGACATCGGCGGGATCTCCTTCGGCAAGCGGGTCGGTGAAGGCACCAGCTTCGCGGTCGAGCGGCTGTCCCAGGTCGCGGCACACGATCGCCTCGGCGATACCCACGCGGAAGTGGTGCGGGCGCTGGCGAAGCTGGACGACGGGACGTACGGCAGCTGCGACGTGTGTGGAGAGCCCATCGGGGCGGCCCGGCTGGAGGCCCGTCCCTGGTCGACGAGGTGTATCCGGCACGCCGGCTGACTCGTCCATAATCTCTCTGGCTATCGCCCGTGCGGCAGAGTCTGCGACCATCATCCGCCCGGACAGACAACCTGGCGGAGGCGGTGTCATGAGCACGTTCGCGGTTGCGATCTGCCGCGAAGGCGGTCGCTGGCAGTGCGACCTGCTGCCGCCCGCTGTACTGGACGACCTCGAACACTGCATCGCAGCATTGCGGCAGCAGCCCAGCGAGGGCGGCCCGGTCGCGCTGCTCAACGTCGAGGACGAGTTCTTCGTCGCGCTGCGGATCCGGCCTGACACCAGCGTGGCGCTGATGCTGTCCGACGCCACGGCGGCCGTCGACTGGGATCTGGCCAGGCAGGTAGCCGAATTTCTGGGCGAGGACGTGCCGGACGGCGAGGACACCGACGAGATCTGGCCCGTCGGAGACCTCGACCTGTTCGCCGATCTCGGCCTGCCCGGTGACGAGATGCGGATGATCGTCGACAACATCGAGCTGTACGCCGACGAGATGCTTGCCTTCGTTGCCGGCAGCCTCGGCTGCGGCACCGAGTTCGAGTCAGCCGTGGAGACGCTGTCGTCTCGATAAGCGCCGCCGGCTACGCCGAGTTCATGCGCCGCGCGTTGGACTTGGCGCGGCAGTCCATGCGCTGGGGGGACGTCCCGGTGGGGGCGGTAGTCGTCGGCTCAGACGGCGCCATCCTCGGCACGGGTGCCAACGAACGCGAGTTGACCGGGGACCCGACGGCGCACGCCGAGATCGTGGCGCTACGCCGCGCTGCGGCGACCGCGGGTTCGTGGCGCCTGGACGGCGCGACCCTGGTCGTCACGCTGGAACCCTGCACGATGTGCGCCGGCGCGCTCGTGCTGGCCCGTATCCAGCGCTGTGTCTACGGCGCGGCCGATCCCAAGGCCGGTGCCGTCGAGTCGCTGTGGGACGTCGTGCGCGACCGTCGCCTCAACCACCGGCCCGAGGTCGTCGGCGGAATCCTGGCCGCGGAGTCGAGCGCGCTGCTGCGCGAGTTCTTCGGCCGCCGCCGCTGACTCACCGCCCGTTGGACCGCAGCCGCGGCTGCCAGTCGATGACGCAGTCCGAGCAGAGGCTGTAGCCGGGTACCCGGACGAGGTTGCAGCACGTCCGGCGGGCGTAGCTCGGACCCGCCTCGGTCGGGACCCACTCCCCGAGGTCGGCCAGGTCGGCCGGCTGCGCCCACGGCTGTGCGGTCAATTCGGCGAGATCCCCAGTGCCCGCGCGTGCCAGGCTGCCCAGCGAGCCGGCCATCGCGGCCGCGACGTTGCCCCAGAGCCGGCGCCGGCCCGCGCGGCAGCGGTCGTCGACCGCCGTGACGAGTGGCTCCAGGTGTTCGTCGACGAGCTGTCGCCAGCCGAGCGCGGTGTCCATCAGTGCGGGGTCGATGATGCCGAGCTCTACCGGCATGCCGGGGACGAAGCGGTATGTCAGGTTGGCCGCGGCGAGATCCGGCACTCGGTGTTCGAGCACAGCGCAGCCGGCAAAGACCGACGTGAGCCGCCCCGCCCAACCCTGCACGAGCAACGACCCGGCGATGTCGCGACGGTTGGTCGTCAGGCGTTCGGCGTACAGGTCGATCGCCGCGTCGGTGGTCGCCTCGCCGTCGAGCAAGCGTCGTACCGGGGTGTGTCTCTCGCCCGGCGGCAACAGGGCGAAGAACGGGCCGAGCGCGGCCAGTTCGTCAAATGGGACGGTGGGCGGGGGCACGGAATCATCTTTGCCGGGGCCGGTGACGGTTGCAGTACCCTCGTCGGCGGTGGCGTGTCCGAGCGGCCGAAGGAGCACGCCTCGAAAGCGTGTGAGGGTTCACGCCCTCCGTGGGTTCAAATCCCACCGCCACCGCCACGTCCTACCTGACGAGATCGCGGGGAATTGACGCGGTCAGCCGTCGAGCTGTTCCGACTCCGGCAGCACCCGTGGTTGGATGCCGCGGGCGTCCAGCCGGCTCAGTACCTCGTCGGTCACCCGGGGGTCGGCTCCCGGCGCGCGGCGGGCCGCGATCACGGTGCGCCTGGCCGCGGCCAGCATCTCCGCTTCCAAGTCCGCGAGCTGTGAGATCCGATCGCGGCGCTGCTCGGCGTCGGCGTCGTGTTCCTCGGGCGGCACGGAATCCAGTCGGTGTCGAAGTGCTTCGGTGAGCTCAAGGGCTTCGTCGACGAGGTCACCCTCGATGTCGCAGGCTCGCCGGATCTCCTCCAGCCGCTCGCGTCCGGCGTCGAGAGCCGCACGGGTCAACTCCCGCTCGGCGGCAGCCTCCTCGCCGACCGGCGACTGCACACCGAGCGCTCGCACCAGCAGCGGCAGGGTCAGCCCCTGGATCAGCAGCGTCACGATGATGACGCCGAAAGCGAGCAGGATGAGCCGGTCCCGCTCGGGGAAGTCGCCGCCGTCCTCGACCCTCAGCGGCAGCGCCAGCGCCGTCGCCAGCGTCACGACGCCGCGCATGCCGGACCACGACGCGACGAGCATCTCCCGCCAATCGACCGGGTCCTCGTCGGGGCCGCCGCCGAAGGCCCGGGTGCGCTCGTTGAGCCAGCCCACCGGGAAGATCCAGGCGAAGCGCACCAGGATGACCACTGCGCTGATGACCGCCGTCTGGGAGATCAGCTCCCCGACGTCCCCTTCGATGGTCATGGACACGGCGCGCAACTCCAGGCCGACGAAGGCGAATGCCGCGCCGGTGACGAGGAACTCCACCACCTGCCACAAACCCACGGCCTGAGTCCTGGTCGCGGCGGCGTCCTGATCCTCCGAGCGGCGCAAGGTCAACGCGTACACCAGGACTGCAAGCACGCCGCTGCCGTGCAGCTCATCTGCGGCGACGTACGCGATGAACGGCATCAGCAGGCTGACCGCCGCCCCGCTGGTCTGCGCCGGGAGGAGGTCCAGCAGCCGTCGCGACAGCCACGCCAGCGCGAATCCGAATCCGATCCCGGCCACGCCGGAGAACAGGAGCAGGCTGCCGGCTTGCAGCGGCATGAAGGCACCTGTGACGACTGCGGCGAGCGCCACGTCGTACAGGATCAGCGCCGTCGCGTCGTTGAACAGGCCCTCGCCGACCAGGATGTTCGTGAGCCGACGGGGTAGCCGCAGCTGCGCGGCCACCGCGGTCGCAGCGACCGGGTCGGGCGGGCCGACCATGGCGCCGAACACGAGCACCGCGGCGAAAGGCAGCCCGGGCACCAGTGCCTGCAACACGATTCCCACCGTGAACGCGGTGACCAGGACAAGTGCCACGGCTAGCAGGGTGATCGCACGCCAGTTCCGTTTGAACTCCAGCCACGACGTCGCCCGGGCGGCGCTGTAGAGCAGTGGCGGGAGAAGCAAGGGCAAGATGAGTTCGGGATTTACCTCCAGGACCGGTACGCCGGGGACGACGGCGAGCAGCAGGCCGAAGACAAGCATCAAGAGCGGAAACGGCAGCCGCAGGCGGTCAGCCAACGGAACGACGAGCACAGTCGCGGCCAGCACGGCCAGCACAACGCTCAGCGCACCCACCGCTACCGAGCCTTCCGGCGTACGAAGCGGTCAGGCCACCCGATCGGCAACGCTCAGGCGGACTTGCGGGCGGCGGTCTTCTTGGCCGCGGTCTTCTTTGCCGTCGACTTGGACGCCTTCTTCGCCGCGGTCTTCTTGGCCGGAGCCGACTTGGTCGCCTTGCTGGCGGGCTTGCTGCCCGTGCCGCGCTGTTGCTTGGCGGCATCGACGCTGCGCCGCAAGGCGTCCATCAGATCCAGCACCTTGCTGTCGTCGACCTCCGGCTCGGCGGGCCGGGTGACCTCGCGGCCGGCGGTCTTGGCATCGATCACCTCTTGGAGTGCCTCGCGGTAGTCGTCGGTGTACTGGTCGGGCTCGAAGTCACCGGCCAGCGCGTCGACGTAGGACTCGGCCATGGTCATCTCCTGCGAGCGGATCGTGACGTTGTCGTCCAAAAAGGCGAACTTCGCCTCCCGCACCTCGTCCGGCCACAACATGGTCTGCAGGACCAGTACGCCATCGCGCGGGCGCAAGGTGGCCAGCCGCTCGCGGTTGCGCAGCGCGACCTTGACGACGGCCACCTTCTCGCTGTTGTCCAAGGCGTCACGGAGCAGGACGTACGGCTTCGCGTCGCCGGTCGGCTCGCAGTAGTAGGGCTTGCCGAACTGCACCGGATCGATCTGCTCGGCAGGGACGAAGGTGAGTACGTCGACCGCGCGGCTGGTCGAGATGGGTAGGTCGGCGAAATCCTCGTCCTCGAGGATGACCATGTCGCCGTCGGGCAGCTCGTAGCCCTTGGCGATGTCGGAGAACGGAACCTCCTCGCCGTCCACCGAGCACACCCGCTTGTACTTGATCCGGCCGCCGTCGGCGGCGTGCACCTGGCGGAAGGACACGTCCTTCTCCTCGGTGGCGGAGAACAACCGGACGGGGATGGAGACGAGCCCGAAGGAGATCGCGCCCTTCCAGATGCTGTGCGGCATGACCGGCTCCAGATGCGTCGCAGAGTCTGAGGTTCTGACCATGATCGCCCATCCGGGTCTGCCCGCCCAATCGGTACCGGCTGGTCACTGTCCGACACGCCGCCCGAGCAACACGAGATTGTCGGCATCCCGTGGCACGGTCAGTTCTGGGACGGTCCGCGGGCCGTCACCGGGAGGAGGTGTTCACAGTGTCTGTCACGTTCATGACCGTCCGATGGTGTACGACGTGCCGTCGCGATTTCGAGCAGCCGGTGTGTGCCGAGGGGCACGGTGCGGACTGCCCCGAGTGGTTCTGCGTCGACTGCGGACTCGCGGTCGTCCTGGCCTCAGCGGGCGCGGTCAGTCCGGCGCTAGCCGGTCGCAGCGCCGCCTGACCGCGGGTGTTGTCGGGCCTTAGGGCAAGGCCACCAACACGACGGCGGCGACCGCGAGCGCGAGCCCGCACGCCTGAGTGCGGTTCACCCGCTCGTGCAGGAAGGCCGCCGCTAGGGCGACGGTCAGCGCGGGGTACAGCGAGGTGAGCACGGCGGCCACCGACACCAGCTGCGACCTGGCTGCCAGCTGGTAGAGCACGGTGGCCACCGCGGCGCACACGCCGACCGCGCCGGCGGCCGCCAGGATCTGACTCCCGGCCGCCCGAACCGGGGCGGCGACCAGGCGAGCTCCTACCGCGAGCACGACAAAGGCGACCCACTGCCCCAGGGCCAACGGCCACAACCCGGCCGACTCCGGTACCTGTCCGAGAGCCACGAACAGCAGACCGAAGCTGGCGCCGGCAAGCAGGCCGTCACGTACGCCGGCGGCGCGACCGGCCGCCGCTGCGACGTCGCTGCCGGCCCGCGAGACCAACCAGATCGCGGGCAGGGCGCACACGATTCCGATCCAGGTCAGCGTGCCGGGACGCTCACCCAGGCCGAAGCCGACCGCGACGGGCACGACGGCCGCGCCGAGGGCGGACAGCGGCGCGACGACATTCATCTGCCCGCCGCCGAGCCCGCGGTACAAGAAGGCGGTGCCCAGACCGCTCCCGATGCCGGACGCGGCGCCCCACCCGAGGTCGCTCGCGGTGAGCGCGGATGTCGTCGTTGCCGCGGCGATCGTCACCGTGATCGCCCCGACAAGCTGCGCGAGCATGGCGATTGCCCATGGGCTCGCCCGGCGGGAGAGCAGGCCGCCGAGGAAGTCCGACAGGCCGTAGGCCAGTGCCGCCCCCAGGGCGAGGACGACCCCCATCCGGTGCTGCCTCCTGCTAGTCGGGCTGGCGGAGGATACGAGATTCGAACTCGTGAGGGCGTGAACCCAACGCGCTTTCCAAGCGCGCGCCATAGGCCAACTAGGCGAATCCTCCGCCGAGCAGGATACGGCCTAAGTCGGGGGAGCGTTTCTCGTTGAACCGTGCACGCGGTGCCGCGGTGACTAAGGGTGATCGGGCCGACCACGGCCCGTCGCCGCTGGACGCACCTCTGGCGCCGCATCATGGGAGAAGCGCATGCACCTGTCCCCTCGTCCACTTGCCGTCGCGGCCGGGGTCTTCCTCGCCGCCGGGACCCTCACCGCAGTCGCCGCACCTGCTCATGCGGACACCTCGCCGAACGGCGTCCTCGCCTACTCCGCGTGGGACGAGGACCTCAACTACGACATCTACACGTTCGACCCGGCGACCCCTGACGTAGCCCCGCTGCGGTTGACCACCGACGGTCAGTACAACGGCAACGCGGACTGGTCGCCGGACGGCACCAAGATCGTCTACGACGGATGGGGTACCACCGGCGGCCCCCGGATCAGGGTGATGGACACCGATCCGGCCACCGACGACCACGTCGTACTCACCGAACCGTGCACCGACTTCGACTGCTACGGCGACTTCCAGCCGGCGTGGTCCCCGGACGGGACCCGGATCGCCTTTGTCTCCTCCCGTCCTCAGCTCGACGGGACGCCGCACTGGACGTACGAGCTGTACGTCATGGACGCGACCGGTGAGGCCGGAGCCCTGCCGGCCGCGACCCGGCTCACCAATGACCCGCAGGAGGACACCGGCTACTCGATTCAGGACTCCCAGGTCACCTGGTCGCCGGACGGCTTGCGCGTCGCGTGGGTGTCGCAGGGTCGAGGTGAGGAACGGGATGCCTGCGACATCTGGTCGATGGATTCGCGGGATCTCGACGGTGACGGATTCGGCGACAACATGCAGCGGCTGACCTTCGATGACAGCTTCCTCTGTAGCGCCTTCGAAGACATGACGCCGGCCTGGTCCCCTGACTCGAGCCTGATCGCCTTCGCGAGTCCGCGGACAGGGTCCTCCGACATCTGGCTGGTGAACGCGGAGGACCCGACCGATCTGCGCAATGTGACGGCAGCGGTCAGCGGGTACGCCGATCAACCGAGTTGGTCACCGGACGGAACCCAGATCATCTTCCGCAGTGACCAGTCGGGTGCCTATGAGTTCTACTCGCTCCCGGTGCCTCCGCCGACCGAATCGGTCGAAGCTGCGGCACCGCGTCCGGTCAAGCTGACCTCCGACGGGGTGGACAAGAGCGGCGCAGATTGGGGCGCCCTGGCCGGGTCGCAGCGAGGGACACAGACCCTGACCGTGGGTGCGCACCGAAACGGGACCGTGGCCTCGACCGATCTGACGAAGATCAACTGCGGCAAGGACTGCGCCGCGACCTTCGTGTCCGGCAGTCGCGTGCAACTGAGCGCGGCACCCCGGCCCGGTTACGTGTTCGTGAAGTGGCTGGGGGCCTGCAGGGGCACCGCTCCGACGTGTGTCGTCAGGCTCGGCACATCGAAGGCGATCGGAGCGAAGTTCGCACCCGCGCCCGAGTAGGGTGGCTCGCGACCCCTCGTGCGGCGTCACCCTGTGAACCTCCCCAGGGCCGGAAGGCAGCAAGGATAAGCGGGCTCTGTCGGGTGTGCGGGGGGTCCTTGCTGTCCTCGGCGCGGCCTGTCGGATCTCTCGCATAGGGTCGCCTCGGATCACCACCGCGGCGTACGACGGGAGGTTCGCGTGGCGCTCGCGTTGTATCGCACCTACCGACCGGCCAGCTTCGCCGAGGTGGTCGGGCAGGAGCACGTCACCGAACCGCTGAGCCAGGCGATCCGGAGCGGGCGGATAAACCACGCGTACCTGTTCTCCGGCCCGCGCGGCTGCGGCAAGACCTCGAGTGCCCGGATCATGGCGCGCTCGCTGAACTGCGTGCAGGGGCCGACTCCCACACCGTGCGGTGTCTGCGACTCCTGCGTGGGACTCGCTCCGGACGGACCGGGGAGCCTGGACGTGATCGAGATCGACGCGGCCAGCCACGGCGGTGTGGACGACGCCCGCGAGCTGCGCGAACGAGCGCACTACGCACCGATGAGCTCGCGCTTCAAGGTCTATATCGTCGACGAGGCGCACATGGTCACCACGCAGGGCTTCAACGCTCTGCTGAAGCTCGTCGAGGAGCCGCCCGACTTCCTCGTATTCATCTTCGCCACGACCGAGCCGGAGAAGGTGCTGCCCACCATCCGCTCGCGCACCCACCACTATCCGTTCCGGCTGCTGCCACCGACGGTCATGCGCGGGCTGCTGGAGCGGATCTGCGCGGCCGAGAAGGTCGAGGTCGAGCCGGCGGTCTTTCCCCTCGTCGTCAGGGCCGGTGGCGGGTCGGCCCGGGATTCGCTGTCCATCCTCGACCAGCTCTTTGCCGGGGCCGGGGAGGACGGTGTCAAGTACGCCCGGGTGCTCGGCCTGCTCGGAGTCACCGATGCGGCGCTGCTGGACGATGTCGTCGATGCTCTCGGCGCGCAGGACGGCGCCGCGGTCTTCCGGTCGGTGGACCGGGTCGTCGACGCGGGGCACGACCCGAGGCGGTTCGCCGGCGACCTGCTGGAGCGGCTGCGCGATCTCATCGTCCTCGATGCCGTCCCGGACGCGGCCGGCAAGGGGCTGCTCGACCATCCCTCGGACCAGCTCGAGCGGATGACCGACCAAGCCGCCCGGCTGGGCACCGCGACCCTGTCCCGGGTGGCCGACATCGTGAACACCGGACTCACCGAGATGAGAGGGACGACGTCGCCCCGCCTGCTTCTCGAGTTGATCTGCGCGCGGATGCTGCTCCCAGCCGCGTCGACGGACTCCGGCGCCCTGTTGCAACGGCTGGAGCGGTTGGAGCGGCGGATGGACATCCGCCCCGATCAGAGCGCTGTCACGGAGCCTGCGGCCCGCCCTGCGACCGGTCCCACCCGTCCCGACCGTTCGGCTGGGGAGCAGGCCGCGCGATCGCAGCATCCCGCCGGGGCGCCGCGAGAGCCGGCCAACGACGACGGGTACGACGGCGGCGGGCCGGCTTTCCTGGAGGCAGGCCGGCCACCCGGGGCAACGAGCGTCGACCCGGCCAAAGCCCAGCCCCAGCCGAAAGCCCAGCCGCAGCCGACAGCCTCGCCCCGGCCGAAGGCGCAGCCTCAGACCCAGCCGGCGACGTCCCCCGCCGTACCTCCTGCTGCCACCGCTCCGGTCGCGGACGGCGCGCCCGCGGTGGCGGCCGGGGAGATCGATGCCGCCGCCGTACGCCAGGTCTGGTCGGAGCTGCTCAGCATCGTCAGGAAGCGCCGTCGGACGACCGAGGCGTTGTTGACGAACGCGACCGCGCTGTCCGTGGAAGGCGGCCTGCTGCGACTCGGCATCGGGTCGGCGCAGCTGATGCGGATGTTGAACGACCCGCTGAACACCGAGATCGTGCAGTTGTCACTCAAGGACCTGCTCGGCGTCGATTGGCGGATCGAGACGGTCGTGCAGACGCCGACGCTGACCGACGCGCTGGCTGCCGAGCCGGATCCCCGGGACGAGGAGGCGGTGCCCGAGTCGCCCGAGCGACCTGCCGAGCGCGATCCTGAGGCGGAGGCGATCAGCCTCGTCCAGTCCCAGCTCGGCGCAGAGCGGATCGAATCCAGCGAGTGAGCGAGCGGACTAGCCTGAGCCGATGCAGCCGAGTGGACCGCCGAACATGCAGGACCTGATGATTCAGATGCAACAGCAGATCGCCGACGCGCAGGAACAGCTCGCCGCCGCCGAGGTCACCGGCAATTCCGGTGGCGGTCTGGTCCGCGCTACGGTCAGTGGCAGCGGCGAACTCAACGCGATCGAGATCGACCCGTCGGTGGTGGACCGCGATGACGTGGAGACGCTGCAGGATCTCGTCGTCGCTGCCGTCCGCGATGCAAGCCGGGCTGCCTCGGAGCTGGCCCAGCAGGCGATGGCGCCGCTCACCGGCGGGCTGGGCGGACTCGGCCTGCCCGGGATGTAGGGGTGTACGAGGGCGCCGTACAGGACCTCATCGACGAACTCGGCCGACTCCCCGGGATCGGTCCCAAGGGAGCGCAGCGGATCGCGTTCTTTCTGCTCACGGCGGACAGCGCCGACGTGACGCGGCTGATGGCGGCGCTGCAGCGGGTCAAGGACGACGTCGCGTTCTGCCGGACCTGCGGGAACGTCTCCGAGGGAGAGCAGTGCCGGATCTGCCGCGATCCCCGGCGTTCGCTGGACGTGATCTGCGTCGTCGAGGAGCCAAAGGACATCGTGGCGATCGAGCGGACGAACGAGTTCCACGGCCGCTACCACGTGCTCGGCGGCGCGATCAGCCCGATCGAGGGGATCGGCCCGGACGAGTTGCGAGTCCGGGAGCTCATGGTTCGCCTGCAGGACGCCACGGTGACCGAGCTCATCCTGGCCACCGATCCGAACCTGGAAGGCGAGGCGACAGCGACGTACCTCGCCCGGTTGGTCAAGCCGATGGGGATGGTCGTGACCCGCCTCGCCAGCGGGTTGCCAGTGGGCGGCGACCTGGAGTACGCCGATGAGGTCACCCTGGGCCGTGCGTTCGAGGGCCGCCGCCGGGTGGATCTCTGAACCATCCCGTGGTGTTGCTATCCGGTATCAGTCGGGAGCGGCATCTCGCCAGCGGACGAGCGGGCGACTAGGGTCCGCTCGAACTGTGATCAGACAGGACGACCGGCACGCGGGTGCCGGCATTGAAGGAATGGGTAGGTGGGCAATGCAACGACGCAGCAGGCGCCTCGCGATGATCGCATCGACGGTGGTCGCGGTCATGGCGGCCAGTGCGTGCGCTTCGAGCGATCGCGACGAGCCGTCGGCTGAGGGCGACCAGCCCACCGGCGGCACTTTTGTCTTTGCCTCCGCGGGCGACCCGAAGGTGCTCGATCCGGCTTTCGCCAGCGACGGCGAGACGTTCCGGGTGCTGCGCCAGATCTACGAGGGTCTGTTGACGTCGGAGGAGGGCTCCACCGAACTGGTGCCGGCCCTCGCCACGGAACTCCCATCGATCAGCGATGACGGGCTGAGTTATACGTTCCCGCTGCGAGAAGGTGTGAAGTTCCACGACGGCACGGACTTCAACGCCGAGGCTGTCTGCTTCAACTTCGACCGCTGGTACAACTTCACCGGTATCACGCAGAACCCCGGGGTCACGCCGTACTGGCAGGACGTCTTCGGCGGGTTTGCCGACACCGCAGAAGAG
>JACCXW010000233.1 GCA_013696785.1 Geodermatophilaceae bacterium
TCGACTCGATGGTCCGTGCGCTGGGACTTCAGCACGCCGCCATCGGCCGCGACATCATCGAGACCGGGAACACGTCATCCGCCTCGATTCCGCTGGCGCTGACCCGCATGCTCCAACGCGGGGAAGCCAAGAGCGGCGACCTGGCGCTCGTGCTCGGCTTCGGCGCCGGGCTCACCTACGCCGGGCAGGTCCTGATCTGCCCGTGACGAGGGCGCGCAACCGCGCGGCCCACCGCATGAGAAAGGACACCGCACAGTGACAACAGAGGACATCCGCACCGGCCTCGCCGAGATTCTCGAAGAGGTTGCCGGAGTGCTCCCCGCCGACGCCACGATGGAGAAGTCGTTCACCGACGACCTCGACGTCGACTCCCTATCGATGGTGGAGATCGCGACGGCGGTGGAAGACAAGTTCGGAGTGGCAATCCCCGACGACGAGCTCGCCAACATCAAGACCGTCGGCGACGCCGTCACCTTCATCGAGAAGAACCAGAGCTGAGTGTGCAGGCCGAGGTAGTCGTCACCGGGCTCGGCGCGACGACCCCGCTGGGTGGGGACGTCGCGTCGAGCTGGGCGGCGCTACTCGACGGTCAATCGGGTGTGAGCCGGCTGGACGACGACTGGGCACCTGACCTGCCGGCCCGGTTGGTAGCGCGCTGCAAGGCCGATCCGGCCGAACAGCTCTCCCGGATCGCGATCCGCCGGCTGGACCGCAGCCAGCAGCTGGCTCTCATCGCGGCCCGCGAGGCCTGGGCCCACGCCGGTACGCCGGAGGTCGATCCGCTGCGGCTGGCCGTGGTCATCGGCACCGGTGTGGGTGGTGCCAAGACCCTGCTCGACCAGGACGACATCATGGAGCAGTCCGGTGTCCGCCGGGTCTCGCCCCACACCGTGCCCATGCTGATGCCCAACGGCCCGGCGGCCACCGTGGGAATCGAGTTGGGCGCACAGGCCGGCGTCCACACGGTTGTCTCAGCGTGCGCCTCCGGCGCCGAAGCGCTGTCGCTCGGGATGGACATCATCCGGGCGGGACGGGCCGATGTCGTGATCGCGGGCGGCACCGAGAGCTGCATCCACCCGCTTCCGCTGGCCGGATTTGCGCAGATGCGGGCATTGTCCACGCGCAACGACGAGCCCAAGGCCGCCTCCCGGCCTTTCGACAAGGGACGGGACGGCTTCGTGCTCGGGGAGGGTGCCGGCGTACTCGTCCTGGAGCGCGCCGAGTTCGCTCGTGCCCGTGGCGCGACGCCGCTCGCGGTACTGGCCGGGTCCGGGATCAGCGCCGACGCCTTCGATCTGGTCCAGCCCCGCCCTGACGGCAGCGGCGGGGCCCGGGCGATCACCTTGGCCCTGCAGAACGCCGGGTTGAGCGCCACCGACATCGGCCACGTCAATGCCCACGCGACCTCGACTCCGGTCGGGGACACGGCGGAGGCCTCGGCGATCCGCGCCGCGATCGGTGACCACGCGCTCGTCACGGCAACGAAGTCCATGACCGGCCACATGCTCGGCGCGGCGGGCGCGGTGGAGACGATCTTCGCGCTGCTGGCGCTGCGCGAGCAGATCGTCCCGGCCGTGCTCAACCTCGACGACCCCGACGACGCCGAGGACGTGCAGGCGCTGGACATCGTCCGGCACGAGCCCCGACCTGCCCGCTTCGAAGCCGTCGTCAACGACTCCTTCGGATTCGGCGGTCACAACGTGGCCCTGGCGCTGGTGAGGGCCTGAGTGGGAAGCACCCGATGACAAGTCTGGCCGACGCCCCGGTGCTCGACGAGCGCGACTACCGCGATCCCGAGCTCCGGCTGGAGAATCTCTTCGATCCCGGGTCGCTGCGGCAGATCTCCGGTCGCAGTACCAGCGGCGTGATGACCGCACGCGGCACCATCAACGGCGGCGCCGCCATCGCCTACGCCACCGACGCCACCAAGATGGGCGGCGCGATGGGCTCCGAGGGCTGCCGGCACATCGTGGACGCGATCGACATCGCCGTCCGCGAGCGGCTGCCGGTGGTGGGCCTGTGGCACTCCGGCGGGGCGCGGCTGGCCGAGGGCGTCGAGGCCCTCGATGCCGTCGGGCTCGTCTTCGCGGCGATGGTCCGGGCCTCCGGCCGGGTGCCGCAGATCTCCGTCGTACTCGGTCCGGCGGCGGGCGGCGCGGCGTACGGGCCGGCGTTGACCGACCTCGTCGTGATGGGACCGGCCGGCCGGGTGTTCGTGACGGGTCCGGAGGTCGTGCGCAGCGTGACCGGCGAGGACGTCGACATGGAACGCCTCGGCGGCCCCGACACGCACGGCCGGCGCAGCGGCGTCGTCCACGTCGTGACGGACTCCGAGGCCGAGGCGCTGGACCGGGCCCGCGAGCTGACGACGCTGCTGTCCCAGCAGGGGCGCTTCGACGTGTCCTCGATCGGGCCGGGCGAGGACCTGTCCGCGTACATGCCGGCGGAGCGGCAGCGAGCGTACGACGTCAAGCCGTTGCTGGCCGGAATCCTCGACGCACCGCCACTGGAACTGCACGTGCGCTGGGCGCCGAACGTCGTCACCGCGCTCGGGCGGCTCGCCGGGCGAACCGTCGGCGTGATCGCCAACAATCCGCTTCGTCTGGGCGGCTGCCTGGATAGCGTGTCCGCGGAGAAGGCGGCCCGCTTCGTCCGGATGTGCGACGCGTTCGGCGTCCCGCTGGTGGTCATCGTCGACGTCCCTGGCTACCTCCCGGGTGTCGGCCAGGAGTGGGACGGCGTCGTACGGCGGGGTGCCAAGCTGCTGCACGCATTCGCCGAGGCTGTGGTACCGCGGGTGACGCTGGTGACCCGCAAGTCCTTCGGTGGCGCCTACATCGCCATGAATGCCCGCGCGCTGGGGGCCACGACGGTCTTCGCCTGGCCGACGGCTGAGGTCGCGGTCATGGGCGCCAAAGCCGCGGTCGGCATCCTGCACCGCAAGAAACTCGCGTCTGCGCCGGCCGGGGAACGCGAGGCGCTGCACGCGAAACTCGCTGAGGAGCACGAGAAGCTCGCCGGCGGGGTCAACCGGGCGCTGCAGCTCGGCGTGGTCGACGAGGTGGTCCTGCCGGAGGACACGCGGCGGATGCTGGCCGAGGCGCTCGCCGCCGCACCACCGGGACGCGGCGCGCACGGCAACATCCCGCTGTAGGGCGGCTCTTCCCCGAGGCGGGCGGGCTACCAGAGCGTCGTCTGCTCGAAACCTGCGGCCGCTGCCACCAAGGCCTTCGGAAGAGTCCGGTACGTCGCGGGATCGGTGAGCAGCCAGCGCGCTTGGTCGCGGACGCCGGCCAGGCACCATTCCTCGAGTTCTGCGAGCAGGTCGCCGGGTGGGATCGGAATGCGCATCTCGTCGAAGTCCGGCAGCGGCAGGTCGGTGCGCATCGTCATCAGGTCGAGGTTCATCGCGAACGTCTGCCTGGCGACCGGTGTGGTCAGCTTGGCCGCAACGGACCTACCGATCACCGCCGCCAGCTCTGTGGCCTCGGCGGCCATTGCGGCGGCCACCGTCGGGTAGGCATTCAGCAACCGGACGGCGGTCTTCGGGCCGATGCCAGGTACGCCCGGCAGGTTGTCGGAGGTGTCGCCCCGCAGAGCGGCGTACTCGCAATACTGCTCGGGGTCGATGCCGGTCAGGATGCGCAGCCGCGACGGTGTGAGCAACGGGGAGTTGGTGACGCCGCCGTTGATGATCCGCAGCACCGACGTACCAGCCGTGATCAGCGCGAAGGCGTCCCGATCAGATGTCGCGACGACGCAGCGCCAGCCGGCCCGCTCGGCCTGCGCAGCCGCACTGGCGAGGACGTCGTCGGCTTCCGCGCCCGGTGACGTGACGACGCACAAGCCGCTGCGGGCGAGCTGCTCAGGCGCCGAGGCGAGTTGCGCGATCAGGTTGTCGTGCTTGATCGCCCGGTGCGCCTTGTAAGCCGGATGGGACTGCCGACGCTGATTCACGTCCGCATCATCGAAAGCCACCAGGATCCCGGCCGGGTCCACCCGATTGACCGCTGCCAGCAACTGGGACCAGACGCCGTTGATCGCCCAGCAAGGCTGCCCGTCCAGCGTCCGTTGACCCGATTCCTCGTGCGCGTGGTAGGCCCGGTGCAGCAGGCTGTTGCCGTCGACAGCGAGCAGCAGCGGGGCGTCCACGAGGATTCAGCCTAGTGACCGCGCCGACAGTTCAGCGGGAACCGCAGCGGCCCGGTCCGCCCGCCGTGCCCCGGCGATCATGGACCTTCGGGCGTGCCGGATCGGGAGTTTCTACCTGAATCGGACCACGCATCTTCATGATCGCCGAGGTGGGGCGACAGGTCAGCGAGAGCCGCGGCGGCGCGGCCCGCCGGCGCGCGAGACCGCGACCGCACTGGATCCCGGCTTCGAGCCGGTCGGGGAGGTCGTCGACCACGTGCGGTGAGACGCGGCATGGCCCGAGGTTGTCGAGTGGCCCGAAGAGCCCGCCCGACCCGAGGACCCGCTGCGACCGGTGGCCGGCCGGCCGGCGCCGCCGCGGCGAGATCGCCCGGGGGCGCTCGATGTCGGCGTACGACGGGAGGACTCGGCCTGGACGGGGCTCGGTGCCACCAGGGCGGCTGCCGCGCCGACCAGGTCCCGGGTGTGCTGCGACCCGGCGGAGACCTGCCGGATCACCGGGGTGATCCCGGCCTGCCGGGCCAGGGTGCGTACGTCACCGCGCTGGCTCGGCAGCATCACCGTCACCACGTCGCCAGCGGCACCGGCCCGGGCGGTGCGCCCCGAGCGGTGCAGGTACGCCTTGTGCTCGGTCGGCGGATCGACGTGCACGACGAGCACGACGTCGTCCACATGCAGCCCGCGGGCGGCGATGTCCGTGGCGACGAGCACCCGCACCTGCCCGCTGGCGAAGGCCGCGAGGTTGCGGTCGCGCGCGTTCTGGTTGAGGTTGCCGTGCAGATCCACCGCCGGTACGCCGGCCTGCGTGAGGTCACGGGCGAGCTTCTTGGCGGCGTGCTTCGTCCTGGTGAACAGCAGCCGGCGGCCCTCGCCGGAGGCGAGCTCGCGCACGACGCGGCCCTTGTCCTCGACGGTGTCTACGGCGAAGACGTGGTGGCTGGTCGGCTCGACCGGAGACGACTCAGGATCGACCGAGTGGGTCAGCGGATGGCTCAGGAACCGGCGGACGATGACGTCGACGCCGTTGTCCAGAGTCGCGGAGAACAGCATCCGCTGACCGTCGCGGGGGGTGGCGTCGAGCAGCCGGCGTACGGCGGGCAGGAAACCGAGGTCGGCCATGTGGTCGGCCTCGTCGAGGACGGTGATCTCTACGGCGTCGAGCCGGCAGTGGCCCTGGCGGATCAGGTCCTCAAGCCGGCCGGGGCAGGCGATCACGATGTCCACGCCCGAGCGCAGCGCCGATACCTGCCGGCCCTGCGAGACGCCGCCGAAGATGGTGGTCACCTGGAGCTTGCTCGCGGCCGCGAGCGGCTCGAGCACGGCGGCGATCTGAGCGACGAGTTCACGAGTGGGGGCCAGGATCAGCCCGCGTGGGCGTCCCGGTTGCGAGCGGCGGCGGTCGGTGAGCCTGGTGACCATCGGCAAGGCGAAGGCCAACGTCTTGCCGCTGCCGGTGCGGCCGCGGCCGAGCACGTCGCGCCCGGCGAGGGTGTCGCTCAGCGTGGCGGTCTGGATGGGGAAAGGAGTGTCGATGCCGCCTCGGTGCAGTACGGCGCAGAGCGCCGCGGGCACGCCGAGGTCGGCGAAGCTTGGAGCGGGGGTCACGATTGCAGAAGCCTTTCCGGCTGTCGGGGGTGGCCGTGGTGCTGGCGCCCCAACGATGTGGAGAGGAACCGCGCGACGTATCGCGCTGAGCAACGACCTGGGCTGCACCGTCGGCGCAACCTCTTGCTACAAGTGTGCCCTACGGCCGGCTGTTCCCGCGGCGTCGGGCGTTGTGTCGTCGGACTCAGCCGACCTGATGAAGCCAGGTGACCGGGGCGCCGTCCCCGGCGGTCCGGTACGGCTCGAGATCGGCATCCCAGGCAGTTCCGAGCAACTTGTGCACGGCGTACTGATAGCTCTCGGGGCTGCCGGCCTTTGCCAGTAGTTCGTGCAGCTGGGACTCCCGAACCATGATGTCGCCGTTCGCGCTGATCGTGGTCCGGAAGACGCCGCGCCCTGGTACATGCACGATCCGCTCGCCGTCACAACCCTGGCTCGGGTCCTCGGTCACCTCGAAGCGCAACATCGCCCAGTTGCGTAGCGCCGCGGCGAGACCGGCGCCGGTGCCGGTGCTGCCGGACCAGACGCATTCCGCCCGGAGCTGCCCGGGCGCGGCGGGCTGCTCGATCCAGGTGAGGGTGACCCGCGAGCCGAGTACGCCGGACAGCGCCCACTCGGCGTGCGGGCACACGGCCGGAGGACAGGAGTGGATGTAGACGACACCACGAGTAGGCACGGTGACCTCCGATCGACGAGGAGCGCCTTCCCCAGCGGCCTCATCCGATGATCACGTGCTGCATCCATTGTGCCTCGTGGGGCGCCTGTTGCGCCAGCAGAAGCGTAATTTCATGATCATGAGTGTGGGTTCAGGGGACTCCCCTGACCTGACACTCATGATCATGGACTCGCTGGGGCAGGATCGGCTGATGAGCGCTCGCCGGGTGTCGCCCGATCCGCTGCCGCGCCTGCGGGCGCTCTGCCTGGCTCTGCCGGAAACAACGGAGCGCGTCAGTCACGGGGAACCGACGTGGTTCGTGCGGGACAAAAAGGTTTTCGTGATGTACGCCGACCACCATCACGACGACCGGCTCGGGTTCTGGTGCGCGGCGCCCGCCGGTGAGCAGGAGGCGCAGGTGGCCGCGGCGCCGGAGCGGTTCTTCCGCCCGCCGTACGTCGGAGGGCGAGGCTGGCTCGGGGTGCGGCTCGACGTGACGCTGGACTGGGCGGAGATCGAGGAGATTGTGCGGGAGGCGTACCGGCAGGTCGCCCCGAAGCGGCTGGCCGCTGAGCTGGACGCGACCTGATGCTCGTCGTGTTCGGCGGCTTGCCGGGCACCGGCAAGACGACGCTGTCCACGTTGATCGCCCGAACGTTGCGGGCGTCGTACGTGCGGGTGGACGCGGTGGAGGTCGGACTGATCGCCGCCGGCCTGGTGCCGGACCAAGCGGGAATCGGCCCGGCTGGATACGTCGTAGCCAACCGCCTGGCCGAGAGCTGCCTGCGCGCCGACCTGGATGTCATCGTGGACGCTGTGAACCCGGTGGAGCTCGCCCGCCAAGGCTGGCGGGAGCTGGCCGCATCGATGGGTGTCGAGCTGTTCTTCGTCGAGGTGGTCTGCTCCGACCCCCGGCGGCATCGCCGTCAGGTCGAGCAGCGGCGGTCCGACCTGGCCGGCCGGGAGGTCCCGGACTGGCAGGCCGTGGTCGGCCGCGAGTACCAAACCTGGCAGGGCGAGCGGCTGGTGGTCGACAACATCGGCGATCCCGAGATCCACTGCGCCGACATCGTGAGGCACCTGTCGCGTTAGCCGCGGCGGTGGGTTCCCTTGGCGTGGCCGATGCCTTCGACGTGCCGCCAGAAGGACTGGCCGCACTGCCCGCACGCCTCGAAGGAGTCCGGACCCCACTGGAACGACGCACAGGCCGCCCGGCCGCTGACACCGCGCCGTGCTAACGCGTAGCCCGCGTCAGCTACGGCAGCAAGTTGCCGGTCAACGACAAAGGCGGGAGCGAGGTGCCCCGTGCGGAAAGCCCGCTTCGCGGCGCCGAGCATCAAGGCGGCACCGCCGTCGTCAAGATGCGGCTCGAGCCGGTAACCCGCGTCGGCGAGTGCGTCGAGCTGTCGGCGGACCACGTCCGCTGGCGGCAGTCGACCGGCACGCAGACTCGCCTTTGCCGAGTCCAACATCACCTCGGCGGGTGTCGGCGCGTCACTCACGCCGCTAGCTTCGTACGTTGGCAGGGTGAAAGCCAGCGCCGTACGGCAGCATGGCGGGGGACACGAGGGGTGACGATGCGTCGGTTGGCTGTCATGGCGTTGCTGTTTGTCGCCGTCGTCGGCTGCGGTGGCGACCCGCCGGAAGCCGCCGAGGCCCCGCCGTCGACGACGTCTGCCGTGACGCCGGAAGACGTGTTCACCGCGGCCATGGACAGCACTGCGCCCGGATGGCGGCAGGACTTCGCCGTCGAGGGGGCAGAAGGCTCCGAGCCGGAGCAGCTGGCCATCCTGGCCGCGCAGACCGCGTGCTCGAGACTGGAGTCGATGCCGATCGAGGACGTCTTGCTGTCCTTCCTCTCCGGCGCGTTGCCGGCGGACACCGTCGGCTCACTTCTTTACGCCGCCACCGTCGCCTACTGCCCGGCGTACACCCAGGCCGTGCAGAACTACGCAGACACGAATCGCTGACGGCTCGCCGGCGTCAGTCCTGCACGGCGACTTCAAGTCGGCCGGTCCGGACGTCATAGACGCAGCCGGTCACCGGCAGGCCTGCAGGCAGGTAGGGCCAGCTGCGAATTCGTTGCACGTCGGAGGCCAGTGCGCCGCGCTGGTCGGCGATGGTCTGGAAGTCGAGGCTGCGGGTGTCGATGTTCACGCTGTCGGCGATCGCGCGGTGGACCTCCGCGTCGGTCACGGACGCCATCCGGCAGTCCGTATGTGCCACGACCATGACCCGGTCGACATCAAGGAGGTGTACGGCGAGTACGAGCGTGCGCAGCACGTCGTCGGTTACCCGGGCACCGGCGTTGCGAAGGATCTTCGCGTCACCGTCGTCCAGCCCCAGCATGTCCAGCGGCGAGATGCGCGAGTCCATGCACGTTACGACCGCCAGACCCCGTGCCGCTCGCCCCGGTCGCCCGACATCGGCGAAACGTTCGGCGTACGCCGCATTCGCCGCGAGGACGTCATCGAAGTGACTCACGGGGACATTGCATCAGGCCCCGGCCCGCACCGACATGAACAGCTCCCGTCCGGCCGATGGCAGCGCGGTGCCGGGAGGCCTAGACCAGTGACAGGAGCCGCTCAACCGGCCGGCGGCACGGCCGAGGCCATGACGTCGGCCGCGCGTTCCCAGGCGCGATGCAACCCGATTGCGGCGAACAGATCGTCCGTGAACGTCTTGACCACCGAGTCACCGACCACGACACCCGGTCCGTCCGGACCGATGCCGGCATCCTGCAGCACGGCGTGGCCGTCCCCCCATGCGCCGACGGCCTTGCAGTGACGGAACGCCTCCTGCAGCAGCAGGACCAGCTTGATGTCACCGGTCGGAGTCGTTCCACCTGCGACGACCAGGGCGTCGAACTCGACCGACCGGGTAGTCAGCAGGGTTCGCTCAACGACCTCCTTGCGGCTGCCGCGGCCGAGTACGCCGCCGACGGGTGCGATCACCAGTACGGAGGCACCGAGCTTCTCCGCCGACTTCCGGAGTTTGGCCACGCCCGCGAGATCCGAGCCGGCATCGGCGATGACTCCGATCTTTCGGCCCGCGATCGGTCCCGGCTCGACGACGATCTGCGAGAGCGTCGGAGACAGTACGACGTCCTCGGCCGGGGTGCCCTTGGGTGCCGGCAATCCGAGTCCGGCAGCCACCTGGGCGCACAGGTCGGCATCGACATTGGCGAGTACCTGGAGCTCACGTTCCTTGATGGCCTGCTCGTAGCATTTGCCCAACTCGAACGTGAAGGCTTCGACGATGTGCCCCTGTTCCACCTCGCTCAGGCTCCGGTAGAACATCGTGGCCTGCGAGAAGTGATCGTCGAAAGAGGCCGGGTGGGCGCGGACGGGCGTGCCCTCGATCGGGCGGGGCGACTGGACATAGCCGCCCTCCTCCGGTGTCGCGACCAGCGGCTCCCCGCCGTCGATGCTGTTCGGCCGGTAAGGCGCCAAGCCGGTGTGGATGGCGCTCTGGTGCATGCCGTCGCGGAGCATGTCGTTCACGGCGGCGTGCGGGCAGTTGATCGGAAGCTGCGAGAAGTTGGGCCCTCCCAGCCGCGTCAGCTGAGTGTCCAGGTAGGAGAACAGCCGGGCTTGCATCAGGGGGTCGTTGGTCACCTCGATGCCGGGCACGAGGTGACCGGTGTGGAATGCGACCTGCTCGGTCTCGGTGAAGTAGTTCGTCGGATTCCGGTTCAACGTCAACTTGCCGATCAGCTGCACCGGCGCCAGTTCCTCGGGTACGAACTTGGTGGGATCCAGCAGGTCGATGCCCTCGAAGCTATCGGTCCCGTCGTCGGGCATGATCTGGATTCCGAACTCGTACTCCAGGAACGCGCCGGCGTCGATGCCGTCGGCCATGTCCCGCCGGTGGAAGTCGGGGTCGACACCGGCTGTGATCTGCGCCTCCTCCCAGACCAGCGAGTGAATTCCTGCCACCGGCTTCCAGTGAAACTTGACCAGGCTGGTCTCACCGGCGCCGTTGACGAGCCGGAAGGTGTGTACGCCGAATCCCTCCATCGTCCGGTACGACCGGGGAATGCCGCGGTCGCTCATGTTCCACATCACGTGATGGGTCGCCTCGGTGTGCAGGGAAACGAAGTCCCAGAACGTGTCATGGGCGGACTGGGCCTGCGGGATCTCACGGTCGGGGTGTGGCTTCGCGGCATGGATGACGTCGGGAAACTTGATCCCGTCCTGGATGAAGAAGACCGGGATGTTGTTGCCGACGAGGTCGAAGTTGCCCTCGTCGGTGTAGAACTTGACCGCGAAACCGCGGGTGTCTCGAACGGTGTCGGCCGACCCGCGCGAGCCCAGCACGGTCGAGAAGCGCGCAAACACCGGAGTCTGCCGGCCTTTCTCGGCCAGGAATTTCGCCTTGGTCACCGACTTCGCGGTCCCGTAGGACTCGAAGACGCCGTGGGCGGCCGCGCCGCGGGCGTGTACGACCCGCTCCGGGATGCGCTCGTGGTCGAAGTGGGTGATCTTCTCGCGCAGGTGGAAGTCCTCCAGCAGCGTCGGGCCCCGGTCACCGACCTTCAGCGAGTGATCGGTATCCGGCAGTCGCAGGCCCTGCGCCGTAGTCAGGTATTCACCGGCCTGGGAGTGCGCGGCGTTCGGACTGGCTTCCGCGACGGGAACGCCGGTCGGACCGGTCCGTTTCGAAGCAGAGTTGTCCGCGTTGCGGGATGAGGCCATGACGTCTCCATCTGGTTCAAGCGGAGGCGATGGTCTTCACCTGGCCGGTTAGGCTAGACCCGCCGCGCAGGCAACCACCAGCCGGCTACAACCGTCCGACCAGCAGCTCTTCCGGGCCCTGCTCAGCGAGCAGTTCAGTGGAGGGGATCCGACATGGTGTCGACGCACGGAACCTCCGGCCTGCAAGCCATTGCCGACGAGACGTGGTCCGTACTCGAGCGCATCGCCCAGGCGCTGCATGTCAAGAACGCCGAACTCCAGCCGACACTGGACGCCATCGTCTCCACTGCGTTGGACACGATCGTTTCCGCTCGGTACGTCGGCCTGATCCTGGTCGTCCAAGGCGAACTGGTCCCGCAGGCCACCACCGGCGATCCTCCGTACGTCCTCGATCTGTTGCAGCAAGAACTCGGCGCCGGTCCATGCATGGACGCCGGGCGCGAACAGGTCGTCGTCCACATCGAGGACATGGCCGGTGACCGGCGCTGGCCGGTGTTTGCCGAGCGCGCGGTCTCCCTCGGTGTCGCGTCCATGCTCTGTGTGCCGTTGCGGGTGGACCAGTGGCAGCTGGGCACGTTGAGTCTGTACGGCGAGCGAGCCGAAGCCTTCTCCGAGCAGGACCTGAGATTGACCTGCCTTTTCGCCACGCACGCAGCATTGGCGTTGTCAGAAGCACGACGCACCGAGCAACTGCAGGCCGCGTTGCGCAATCGCGACCTCATCGGGCAGGCCAAGGGCATCTTGATGGAAAGGCACCGTGTCACTGCCGACGACGCGTTCCGCCGCCTCGCAAAGGTTTCCCAGCATGCGAATCTGAAGCTGACCACCGTCGCCCAGCACCTCGTCGACACCGGAGAACTTCTCGGAGCCGACCCTGCGTAGGTCGCTACGCCGAAAGCATCACGTAGACGCCGAGCACTACACCGGCAAGTACCACTAGGAACGCAAACCCCGCGCCGGCAAGCGCGACCGGTGAGCCGCCGCCTGCTGTCCGGGCTTCCTGATGCGCGGTCAGTCCGACCAGTCCGAAGGCGAACACCGCGGCCAGCCCGGCTCCGCCAACCAGGCCGATTGCGAGGATCTTGGCGAGCGCGGCGATATCGATCCAGTCACTCACTTGGCCCCCACCTTCGTCGCCGTCCACTCGTCGTTGACATTGCCCGCATGGACCGGCGCACGGCGTGACGCCACGTAAAGGCCTACGGCAAGTCCGGCACGGACCAGGAACACCACGCTGGCGCCGGCGGCTCCCCCGAGCAGATCCGCGCCCTTCCACGCCAACGCGCCGACCAGCGCCGCGGCCGGGAGCGTGACCAACCAGGCAAGCACCATCCGGGTAGCCACACTCCACCGCACCTCGGCGAGCCGACGTCCGACCCCTGACCCGATGACCGAACCGGTGCACACGTGCGTCGTGGACAACGGGAAGCCGAAGTGTGAGCCGCGAGGATCACCGTCGCCGAGGCGCTCTCGGCCGCGTAACCCTGCGGTGGGCTGATGTCGACGAGTCCCTTGCCGAGCGTACGGATCACCCGCCAGCCGCCGAGGTGGGCGACGAGGCTGATGGCGACGGCGCAGACGACGATGACCCAGAACGGCGTGCCCGCGCCGTCGCCGATCGTGCCGTTGGCGATCAGTGTCCACGCACCCACCGTCGACCCCACGGGCGAAGGCCGCGCTCCCGGCCGAGGACAGGAACATCGGCCCCGACGCCGCGGCCACCCCCAAGATGGCCGTGGCCATCACCAGCGCAAGAACGCCGAAGGAGCCCGGCGCAGTAACAATGGCGCCCGCAACCACGGACTGGCAAGCAGGGTCAGCGGTCGACGGTGAGACCGAGTGGCGTCGATGCCGTGCTCGGTGATGACCGGCACCGAACCCCTCTGATGTCCGCCGACCCTCGCACCGGACCGCTGCGCCAGGACAGCACTGGCGGCAATCTGTTACAACCTCGTGACGCGAAATCAGCGGCTGCATGTCAACCGTCACCCGGAAGGCGATACGTCAAGCATCAGCCGGATCAACACAGCCGGGGCGGTGGGGCGGGTGGGGCTCGAACCCACGACCGACGGATTATGAGTCCGCTGCTCTGACCGGCTGAGCTACCGCCCCGACGACAACCCTAGAGCCGGCGAGGGCCACAACAAATCGGTTGCGCGGTCGTGCCGGCGTCGTCCATCATGACCGCGGCCGCAGTCAGCGACCGGTACGCCGGTCTGGAGAGGGGAGGTCGCGCCGTGTGTGTTGCCCGGCTGTCCTCAGCCCTCCCCCACCTGGCTGCCCTGTCACGCGCCTGACGCGTTCGGGGCACCTCTCTCACAAGGAGCCCCACGTTGCCCCGCACGTCTGCGTCGTCCGACTGGGACGACGACCCCCGCACAATCCGCAGCCGCCGCCGTTCCCCTTGGGACGACGGCGAACCCCGGCACCGCCGTACTCCCAGCCTTGCCGAAGAACCTGACGGACCGCCCGAAGGATCACGGTGGTCCACCTGGGACGACATCGGAATCCCGCACGGACCGGAGCCGCATCCGGACTGGGTGATCACCGCGCTCGGCGCCATCGACTACGAGCTCGGTGTACTGAAGACCGGGAAGGAAGCCGACGTCCATCTCGTCGAGAGATCCGTGCCCGGCACCGACATCGGCACGCTGATGGCCGCCAAGCGGTACCGAACCAGCGAACATCGGATGTTCCACCGCGACTCCGGCTACATGGAAGGCCGCCGCGTACGCCGCAGCCGCGAGACCCGCGCGATGGCCAACCGCACCAGCTTCGGCCGCGAGGTCCTGGCCGGGCAGTGGGCCGTCGCCGAGTTCAACGTGCTCTCGATGATGTGGCAGGCCGGAGCGCCGGTGCCGTACCCGGTGCAGCTCGATGGGACCGAGATCCTGCTCGAGTTCATCGGCGATCCTGACGGCACAGCGGCCCCACGGCTCGCCCAGTTCCGAGGCAGCGACGCCGAGCTGCACGACCTCTGGAACCAGTGCGTCGACGTCATGTGCCTGCTGGCCGCGGCCGGCTACGCGCACGGCGACCTCTCGGCGTACAACCTCCTTGTCCACAATGGACGGTTGGTCGTCATCGACGTGCCGCAGGCGCTCGACATCGTCGCGAACCCGCGCGGGACCGAGTTTCTGCGCCGGGACGCGGAGAACGTCTGCCGCTGGTTCAGCAGCCACGGGGTCGCCGCCGACGCCGCGGACCTGACCGTGCGACTGCTCGACGAAGCGAGAATGCTCCAGGCTCCGCACCCATGATCAAGGAGCCGACGCTAGGTTGCGCTCGGCGTACACCTTCATCGCGTCACGGATGAAGAACGCCGCACCCTCGGCGTACTGGTCGTAGTTCGCCGCGAACCGCGGATCGTCGACGTACATCTGCCCGAGGTTGACGTACGCCTCGGCGTCCGGCGTCCACGAGGCCGACACCCAGCGGTGGTGCCGGGCAACGAGCGCTTGGACGTCGTCGCTCGCCGGGTCGGCGCCGGCCGTCGCAGCCTGGCCGAGCCCGGCGGCGATCGCCTCGTGCTCGGCCTGGTGAGCGGCCTGCCCGTCCGGACCCAGCGCGGCCCACCAGCGGTTGCCGTGGTCCCACGCGTCGCGGCCCCAGCGCTGGACCACCTCGCCCTCGTACTGCCGGTGGTCGAAACCGTCGAATGCTTCTTCTGCCATCAGTTGTTCACCTCCCTCCGTCTTGTGCAGGGTCGTGCGTACCGAGGCGATCTGCCTCGCGATCCGCTGCCGCTCCTGCTCCAGCAGCTCCAGGTGCGTCCGCAGCGCGGCCGCGGTATCCCGCTGTCCGTGCAGGACGTCGGCGATGGCCGGCAGGCCGAGGCCGAGCTCGCGCAGCAGCAGGATCCGCTGCAACCGCACCAGCGACTCCTGGTCGTAGTAGCGGTAACCGTTGGACCCGACCCGGCTGGGCGCGAGCAGCCCGAGCTGCCCGTAGTGGCGCAGCGTCCGGCTGGTCGTGCCCGCGGCGCGGGCGAGGTCCTGGATCGACCACTCCCCTGTCATGCCACCACGGTAGGAGTTGACGCTGCGTCAATGTCCAGCCTTATTTCCAGGGCGTCGTAGG
>JACCXW010000001.1 GCA_013696785.1 Geodermatophilaceae bacterium
GCGCTGGACGGCCTGCCGCGACGGCGCCGGCCGGCGCCGCGTCCAGCCGCCGCGACGCCACGGTCATCCGCCGCAGCGCCACGTCGACGTTGAGTCCGATGAGCGTCGTGCTTGCCGGTGGCGGCACGGCAGGGCACATCGAACCAGCCCTCGCGGTCGGCGATGCCCTGCGACGGCTGGACCCCGGCATCCGAGTCACCGCCCTGGGGACGGCCAGAGGACTCGAGGGCACGTTGATCCCCGCCCGCGGCTACGACTTCGAACTCATCCCACCGGTGCCCATGCCCCGAAGGCCGACCCTCGACCTCGCGCGGCTCCCGGTGAGGCTCGTTCGAGCAGTCCGGCGTACCCGCGACATCCTGGATCGTGTGGGCGCCGATGTCGTGGTGGGTTTCGGCGGCTACGTCGCCTTTCCGGCCTACCTCGCCGCTCGGCTGCGCCGGACACCGATCGTCGTGCACGAGCAGAACCCGTTGCCGGGCCTGGCGAACCGGGTGGCAGCACGCTTCGCAAAGGTCGTGGCGGTGACCACCGAGGGAACTCCGCTGCCCCGGGCGCAGGTCGTTGGGATGCCGCTGCGGCGGTCGATCACGACGTTGGACCGATCCGCGCTGCGCCCCTCGGCGGCGGCCCATTTCGGGTTGGCCGCCGAGCGCGCCACCCTGCTCGTCACCGGTGGCTCGCAGGGGGCCAGATCGCTGAATGCCGCGGCAACTGGAGCAGCGCAGGCACTCGGTGCCGCGGGCGTCCAGGTCCTGCACATCAGCGGCCCCAAGAACACCGTCGAGGTCACGACCGCACCCGGCGGCGCGTCGTACGTCGTCGTCCCGTACGCCGACCGGATGGATCTCGCGTACGCCGCCGCCGACATGCTGCTGTGCCGCGCCGGGGCGGTCACGTGTGCCGAACTCGCCGCGGTGGGGTTGCCCGCGGCGTACGTGCCCTACCCGGTCGGCAACGGCGAACAGCGCTTGAACGCACAGCCGATCGTCGAGGCTGGTGGCGGCCTGTTGGTCGACGACGCCGATCTCAGTCCACAGTGGATAATCGACAACGTCGTGCCGGTCCTGTCCGATCCCGAGGCGCTGGCCCGGATGACGGCGAACGCGAAGGCGGCCGGGCGCCCGGACGCGGACGACGTCATGGCTCGTCTCGTACTGGCGGCAGCCTCATGACCGTGTACCCGCCCTATGTCGATCCGGACCAGCCGCCGCCGATCCTGGCGTCGCTCGGTCGCGTGCACATCGTGGGGATCGGCGGCAGCGGAATGAGCGCCATCGCCCGGCTGCTGCTGGACGCCGGGCTCACGGTGTCCGGCAGCGACGCGGTGGCGACCGATCACGCCGAGGGTCTGCACGGCGCCCACATCGAGATCGGTCACGACGCGGCGCATGTCCGCGACGCCGACACCGTCGTCGTGTCCACCGCGATCCGAGAGAACAACCCCGAGGTCGCCGAGGCGCGCCGCCGGGGTCTGCCGGTCCTGCACCGGTCGGTGGCACTGGCCAGCATCGCGGCCGGGCGGCGGGTGGTCGCGGTGGCCGGGGCGCACGGCAAGACGTCCACCACGTCGATGCTGGTGACGACGCTGGAGCACTGCGGTGCGGCCCCGTCGTACGCCATCGGCGGCGAGCTCTCGACGACCGGTGCCAACGCACGGCTCGGCGGCGGCGACATCTTCGTCGCCGAGGCTGACGAGAGCGACGGGTCGTTCCTGCTGCTCTGGCCGACCGGCGCGATCATCACCAACATCGAGGCCGACCACCTCGACCGGCACGTCGACCTCGACGGCATTCGCGCCGCCTACCGGAGTTACGTGGACACCGTCGCGGACGGCGGGTTCCTGGTGCTCTGCGCGGACGATCCCGACACGCTTGCCCTGCGGGCGCCCGCGCTGGCACGGGGACTGCGGGTGCGCACCTACGGCGAGGGAGCGGCGGACCTCCGGTTGTCCGGGCTGACCCTCGAGGACGGCGCCACCTCCTATGACGCGGAGCTGGACGGGTCACCGATCGGACGCGTGCGGGTCGGTGCGCTGGGCGTCCACATGGCGCTGAACTCCGCCGCGGTCCTCCTGGCCGGGCTGGAACTCGGGTTCGCCGCGGCGCAGCTGTCCGCAGGCCTTCAGCGCTATGCGGGGGTACACCGACGGTTCGAACTCACCGGCAGTGCCGACGGGGTGCGGGTCTACGACGACTACGCCCACCATCCGACGGAGATCGCGGCACAGCTGCGTGCGGCCCGATCCGTGGCAGACCCCGGGCGGCTGGTCGCCGTCTTCCAGCCGTACCTGTACACCCGGACACAGACCTTCGCCGCTGAGTTCGGGGCGGCGCTCGGAATCGCAGACGAGGCGGTGGTGATGGAGATCGCGGTCAATCGCGAAGATCCGATCCCGGGGGTGACGGGCCGGTTGATAGCCGAGCAGGTCACCCTGCCAGTCGGACAGGTGGCGTTCGCACCGACCTGGTCCGGTACGGCGCGGACGGTGGTCGATCGGACCAGGCCGGGAGATGTGGTCGTCCTGCTCGGCTCGGGGCCGGTCTACAAGCTCGCGCCGGAGATCCTCAACCTGCTGACCGAGCGCGCCGAGGCGGGCAGGCAATGAGCCGAGAGCGAGTGAGCATCGCAGCGAGGGACGAGCGAGGAGCGGAGCGAGCGGTGCGCGCAGCGCACGAGGCGGGC
>JACCXW010000239.1 GCA_013696785.1 Geodermatophilaceae bacterium
CCGACGCGCTCCAGGATGGCGCCAACCTCGACTGGGCTGCGGCGGTGCTCGCCTTCGGCGCCCTCGTCGCCATCACCAGCGTGCTGCTCGTCATCCTGTATGGACAGCCCCGGATCTTCTTCGCGATGTGCCGCGACGGGCTGTTCCCGACGCAGCTTCGCCACCGTGCACCCCCGTTACGGGACCCCGGCCCGGCTGACGCTCGGCTTCGGCCTCCTGATCGCGGTGCTCGCCGCGTTCGTCCCGCTGACGCAAATCGTCCAACTGGTCAACATCGGCACATTGTTCGCGTTCGTCCTGGTGAACCTGGGTGTCATCATCCTGCGCCGGACCCGGCCGGACATGCCGCGTCCCTTCAAGGTGCCGTTCTCACCGGTGTTCCCGATCATCGGAATCCTGCTGTGCGTCTGGTTGATGTCCGATCTCCCGTTCTCGACCTGGATCCGGTTCGTCGTCTGGCTGATCATCGGACTGGTCATCTACAGGCTGTACAGCTACAAGCACTCCAGGCTGCGCTCGGACAGCTCGGCCGGCTCCTCCTTGCGCAAGTCCGGCCACAACCGGGCTGACGAGCGCGACAGTGACGGACGCGAACGTGACGGCCGGCAGGGTGACGGACGCCAAGGTGACTGACACGGCGCGCATCGTCGTCGGCTACGACGGTGGGCAGACCGGCGAGGACGCGCTCGCATTCGGGCAGCGGTGGTGCCGTGCCAGCGGGGACCGGCTGACGGTCGTCACCGTCCACCCCGGCCCGCATGCCATCGGACCGGCCCGGGTGGATGCCGAGTGGGTCGCCTACGAACGCGAGGAGGCCGACAAGCTGCTCGAGGAGGCCCGGGCGCTGATCGACCCGGATCTCGATGCCGTCTACGAACGGGTGGACGCGGGCTCGGCCGCGCACGGTTTGCACGACCTCTGCGAATCCGCGGGGACGCTCGTCGTCCTGGGCAGCCGCCGGGCGTCAGGACTTCGCCGGACGTTCCCGGGAAGCACCGCCCAGCGGCTGATGCAGGGATCGGCGCCGCCGGTTGCGATCGTGCCGTGGGGATACGCCGACACCGCGGAGGGGTCGCTGTCGTCGGTTGCGGCGGCGTACGTCGACACGCCGGACGGCCGGGTGGCGCTGGAGCACGCCGTACAGATGGCCGCGCACCTGTCCGCCCGGCTGCGGATCGTGTCGGTCGTCCCCGACACCCGGGTGGCTCCGGCCATGGGTGAACCCCGGCTCTTCGGAATGGAGCAGCGCCAGGACTACAGCTCGGCGCTCGACGCGGCCGTCGCCTCGGTGGGATCGCAGGTCGAAGTGTCCGGAGATCTCCGCGACGGGCCGGTGGTCGAGGCGCTCACCGAACTCGGTCCGGCCGATGCCGACATGCTCGTCTGCGGCTCTCGCGGCTACGGTCCGGTCCGCCGAGTGCTGCTGGGAGGCGTGTCCTCGCGGGTGATCAGGCATGCGCGAATCCCGGTCGTCGTCGTACCCCGCGGCGAATCCTGAGCCGATCGCTTGAGGTTGCCCCGGGGCAACCGCCTACCGTCCGTGCCGTGGCCGGAGATGTTCTGACGATCGGGCAGCTCGCCCGTCGATCCGGGCTCACCACCAAGGCGCTACGACACTATGACCGGCTCGGGTTGCTGCGCCCGGCGAGTGTCGATCCGGTCAACGGCTACCGGCTGGAAGCGCGCTCGACCCGCGTCCGCGGTGCGCTGCACACCCTCGACCATCTGGTCAGCGACGAATGGAGCCCAACGATGACCGATCCGCGACCGGTGCCCGGCGGCGACGAACGACGGCTGTCCACCGACCTGTTCAACGGCGTCTGGCAGCTGCTGGAGAAGGAGGACCGGTCCATCGCCGAGGACGACCGGATGCTGCACATGGCGCACGCCTCCCGGTTCCACTGGGAGAACGTCGGTACGGCGGCGAATCTCGCCCGCGGCGAGTGGCAATGCTCCCGGGTGTACGCCGTACTGCGTCGCCCGGAACCCGCATTGTTCCACGCCCGGCGGGTGATCGATCACTGCAAGGACAACGGGATCGGCGACTGGGACCTGGCCTTCGGCTACGAGGCGCTGGCCCGCGGGCACGCCGTAGCCGGGGATGTGGAGGCGGCGCGGGCGGCGACCGAGCAGGCACTGGCCGCGGTCGAGGAGATCGCCGAGGAGGACGACCGCTCGCTGGTGCTGGGCGATCTGGAGACCATCCCCGGCCAGCCCCGCTTCTGGTAGCCGCGGGACCGGGCTCAGCCGGTCCCGCTGAGTTCCGCGGCGACTGCGGGCGCGAGGTCGCCGTTGGCGCTGACCACGACCTCACCGAGGCCGAGCCAGTCGGCCATGGCGTGCAGTTCGGCCGCCAGCGGACCGGCCACGTCGTCCGCGCGGTGCCCGGCTTCGAGGAACGCCCCGGGCACGAGCAGGGCACCGGCGGCGCGGTCGGCCTTGAGGTCGACCCGAGCCACGATCTGATCGCCCAGCACATAGGGCAGGACGTAGTAGCCGAAGCGGCGCTTGTCCGCGGGCACGTACAGCTCAAAGCTGTGCCGGAATCCGAAGACGCGCTCGGTACGCCGGCGATCCCACAGCAGCGAGTCGAAGGGCGAGAGCAGCGCACTCAACTGCACCTGTCGTGCCGACGCCGACGGGACGCCCAGGTAGCCGGGCTCGGCCCAACCCTGCGGCCGGGTGGCGACGAACTCCCCGGCATCGACGAGTTCGCGGACGCGCGCCCGCGTCGCGGCGACCGGCAGCCGGAAATAGTCGGCCAGGTCGCCGATCGTGGCGACTCCGAGCGCTGTGCCGGCGCGGCGGACCAGCGCCCGCTGGCCGTCCTGCTCGGCGAGGGCGGGCGCACCGAGGACGGTTGCCGGGATCACCCGCTCGGCCAGGTCGAACGCCCGGTTGAAGCCTTGCCTACCGGCCACTGCGAGGAGGCCGCTGTCGTAGTGGTACTCGAGTACCGATTTGCCGTCCGAGCCGCGGTCCCAGAGCGTCGTCGTTGCGGCGTAGCGGGGGTTCTTCGGCCGTCGCGCCGGGTCGGTGAGTTCGCTGAACGTCATCGGCCCGCGGGCTTGAACCTCGGCGTACACGGCGTCGACGTACCCCGGCCGCTCCCGTTCCATCCTGGCGAGAAACCCCGCCCACTGCGGATGGGTGGCGAAGCGGTCCATCCGCCACCGCAAGGCGGGGTGGAGCTCGATCGCCACGATCGAGGCCGCGTGCGCCCAGTACTCGAACGCCGCTACCTGGCGGTACACGAGCCGGTCCAGCCCGTCGACGGGATAGGGCCCGAGGCGGGAGAACACCGGCAGGTAGTGCGAGCGGACGAGCACGTTCACCGCGTCTATCTGCAAGGCGCCGAGGCGTTGCAGGACGCGGCGGATGTCGGCCGGACCGGGGCCGGTCTTCCGGCGCGTCCCGAAACCCTGCGCGCGCAACGCCACCCGCCGAACCTGCTCGGCTGACATCGATTCCAGACGTGGCACGACCAGACCGTACGACGGCACGGAGCGGCGCCCGACATCCGCACTGCCCTGTCGGATGCCGGCCGAAAATGTGAGTTGCCGGCCCTGCGCGGCAATGCCCGGGAGAGGATAGGCCGTGCACGTCATCTTCGAGACGCATTCGATCAGCGAGGACAACGAGGCCGGCGTGGCGACCGGGTGGCTACCGGGCCGGCTGTCCGCGCACGGCCGCGAGTTGGCGGTGGACCTGGGCCGGCGCAGGGCCGCGGGAGGTCTGGCGGCAGTCTTCAGCTCGGATCTGGCGCGGGCTGTCGAGACGGCAACGATCGCGTTCGGCGGCGCCGTGCCGATTCTGCTGGATTGGCGGCTGCGTGAATGCGACTACGGCGAGTGGAACGGCCGTCCCCGCGACGATGTCCATCGTCGCCGTCGGGACTTCCTCGATCAGCCGTATCCGGGCGGCGAGAGCTGGCGAGCGGCGGTAGCGCGGGTTACCCGCTTCCTCGACGATCTGCCGGCGCGATGGGCCGCCGAACGTGTTCTCGTGATCGGGCATGTGGCCACCCGCTGGGCCTTCGACGAGGCGATGGCCGGGATAGCGCTGGAGACGTCGCTCGAGGAAGAATTCGACTGGCGGCCGGGCTGGGATTATGAGTTCACGCCGGACGTCCGAGGATGAGGTAGGAGAAGCCCAGCACATCCCGGTACCCGCGCAGCCATCGGTCGCGATGCGCGTCGGCGGTGCCCCGGACGGCGGCGGCTTCAGGGTGGCCGTCGTTTCGTACCAGCCATTCCTCCCAGTCGGCCAGATAGCCGGACTCGAACTGCTCCCATTCCGCTCGGGTGGCCGAGCCGATGGCCAGCGGGCGGAAACCGGCGCTGATGGCGTGGTCGATCAAGCCGGCAAGGTCGGTGGTGCCGTCCTTGCCGCCGAGCGCCTCGATCAGCTCCGCGGACGGGGGCCGCTCCCAGATCCCGTCGCCGAACAGCAGCCGCCCGCCGGGGCGGACCAGCGGGTAGAGCGCTCGCAGCGCGTCCGCGTTGCTGCCGAATGCCTGACTGGAACCGATGCAGAGGACGACATCGGCGGGCCCGGATGCGAGCTCGGCGGCTTGGCCCTCGAGGAACGCGACCCGCGACGTGAGCTCGCGGTCGTCGGCGTTGGCCCGCCCGCGGGCAAGGGTCCTCGGGTCGGTGTCCACGCCGATCCCGGTCGCTGCGGGTGCCGCGGCCAGCAGCTGTAGGAGCAGCTCGCCCCACCCGCACCCGATGTCGAGCACGGTCTGGGGGTCGGTCGCGGCGAGAGCGGCCGCCAGGTCAGCCGCCCGCCCGTCGGACAGCGGCGAGTTGTAGGTCAAGTAGGCGTAGTAACCAGGGCCGGTGTC